>JBJTSJ010000525.1:0-6523 GCA_046076605.1 Tabrizicola sp. | reverse complement strand
AAAATTTTGATCGGCTCCAAGGATCGACCGAGCCGCTCCGTTCCAGTGAGGACCGCCAAGGAGCGGCCCCCCTGAACGGAGTACGTCGCATGTTCCACTATCTGACCTCCCGCCCTGCCCTTGCCGCCACCACCTCGGTCGCGGCGCTGATCATCGGTGTCGCGGTGATCCTGCCGGTGGCCGATCTGCGGATCGGCAAGCCGACCGTCGTTGTCGAGACAAATGAAGCCCCGGTCGCCAAGAAGGCGGAGCCGGAGGGTGATCTCGCTCTATCCCCGATGATGACCGAAGACCAATACGACCAACTGATGGAATCCGCGACTGAGCAAACGGTCGAAGAATCGGTGAGTGCTTCTGACGGCGAAGCCTCTCCGGCTGCCGATTCGGGCGTGGTGGTTTCCACGGACGCAAACAACGAGGCGCTTGCGCAAACCGGAACGATGGAGACCTCTCCGGCGCCGATGTCCCGGGACCAGGCGGGCGAAGGGTTTGCGCACTCAATGGAGGGCGACAGCCCGGATGCGGCCGTTGCCAGCTTGCCGGAACCAGAACCGATGGCAGAAGCCGAGCCTCCTGCAGAGGCCGTGGCGGAACTGTTGCCGGGCGCGCCGGAAAGCAAGGGAATGGTCGCTGACAGTGAGTTGCGGCTGCGCGCTGAAACGGACGGGTTGGTGGGCTACATCGAAGCGCCGGCTGCATCGGCACCTGATGCCCTGCCCGCGCCAGTCGAGAACACCGAGGCCTATTCGAACGAGGCTCCGAACCCGGTGAAGGTGACGGCGGAGGAGCCCGTCTCGACCTTCTCGATCGACGTGGATACCGCGTCCTATGCGGTGGTGCGGTCGTCCCTGACCGGGGGCTATCTGCCGACGCCGGATCAGGTGCGGATCGAGGAGATGGTGAACTACTTCCCCTACGCCTATGCGGCGCCGGAAGGGGATGCGGCGTTCGCCTCGACCGTCAGCGTGATGCCGACGCCCTGGAATCCGGGCACGCGGCTGGTGACCATCGGTATCCAGGGGGCCTTGCCCGAGGTTGCTGCAAGGCCGCCGCTGAACCTGGTGTTCCTGATCGACACCTCGGGGTCGATGGAGGATGCGAACAAGCTGCCGCTTCTGAAGCAGTCGCTGTCCCTGATGCTGTCCGAACTGCGGCCCGAGGATCAGGTGGCGATTGTCACCTATGCCGGGTCGGCGGGCGAAGTGCTGCCTCCGACCAAGGCTGCAGACCGCGACACGATATTGCGGTCGCTGGAGAATCTGATGGCGGGCGGGTCTACGGCGGGGGCCGAGGGGCTTGAGCTTGCGTATCAGGTGGCCGAGGGGATGAAGGCGGAGGGCGAGGTCACGCGGATCCTGCTGGCCACGGATGGCGACTTCAACGTGGGCGTTTCGGACCCGGAGGGGCTGGAGGCCTATGTCGCGAAGAAGCGCGAGACGGGGACGTACCTCTCTGTCCTGGGCTTCGGGCGCGGGAACCTGGATGATGCGGTGATGCAGAGCCTGGCGCAGAACGGGAACGGGACGGCGGCCTATATCGACACCCTCAGCGAGGCGCGGAAGGTGCTGGTCGATCAGCTGACCGGGGCCCTCTTCCCCATCGCGGATGACGTGAAGATCCAGGTCGAGTGGAACCCCGCCACGGTCGCGGAATACCGGCTGATCGGCTATGAGACCCGCGCGCTGCGGCGGGAGGAGTGCAACAACGACGCGGTCGACGCGGGCGAGATCGGGGCTGGGACCCAGGTGACGGCGATCTATGAGGTGACGGCACCGGGGTCGGAGGCGCTGCTGAATGACCCGCTGCGCTATGGCACGGCTGCGGCCTCTGGGGATGCGACGGGCGAGCTCGGCTTCCTGCGGCTGCGCTGGAAGGCCCCGGGGGAGGATCAGTCCACGCTGGTGGAAACGCCGATCACCGGGACCGAAGCGGCGAGCGCAGAAACCCGCTTTGCGGCGGCAGTCGCGGGCTTCGGGCAGCTGCTGCAGGGGTCGGTCTACCTGGGCGACTGGGGTTGGGATCAGGCGATCGAACTGGCCGTCCAGAACCGCGGCGAGGACGCCTTCGGCTACCGGATCGAGGCGGTGAACCTGATGCGGCTGGCACAAGGCCTGAGCAACTGACCACAAGGATCCCAACTGGATCGCACCCTGCACCTCCCTCCTCACACCTTGGGGAGGGACCTCCCGTGACCGGTCTTTCCACGACCACAGCGGGCCTTGACGATCTGAAGACTCTCCCCTATCTGTATTTTACCGTTCGTTCGGTAATTAATCGGAGAGCCACATGGCCCGTCCCCGCAGCGTCACCGAGGATGACCTTCTTGCCCGTCTGGCCCGCGTCTTCAGCGAGGTCGGCTATGAAGGCGCATCGCTTGCCGCACTGGCCGAGGCCACCGGCCTGCAAAAGGCCAGCCTTTACCACCGCTTTCCCGGCGGCAAGAAGCAGATGGCCGACGAGGTTCTGGCTTCGACCGGCAGCTGGCTGCAAAGCCATATCCTTGCACCCCTCGCAGGTCCCGGGACCCCGGCCGAGCGCCTTGCCATCGTCGCCGCCAACCTTGACGGCTTCTATCAGGGTGGCAGCCGGGCCTGTCTGCTGAACATGCTATCTTCGCCCCGGATCGAGGACGGCCCCTTTGCCCCCGCGATCCGCCAGGCCTTCGAAGCGCTGATTGCAGGCCTGGCGGCGGTCGCCCGCGAAAGCGGCGCCAGCGATGACGACACCCGCCGGCGCGCGGAACGTGCCGTCATGCTGCTGCAAGGCGCGCTGGTTCTGTCGCGCGGCACCGGCAGCACCGCGCCGTTCCGCGCCGTCCTTGCGGCCTTTCCCACTGAAATCCTTTCGAATGGAGCGTCCCGATGACCGCCCGCTACCGCGAGTTGCTGTTCAGCCCCGCCGTCCGTGCCGCGCAAGCAGCCTTGGGCAGCACCGGGTATCCGGTCGCACCACCGACCCCAGCGCCGGACCGGCTGACGGAAAACGAGGCCGATTTCATCACAGCGCGTGACAGTTTCTACCTGGCGACCAATGGCACCGACGGATGGCCCTACCTGCAGCATCGCGGCGGCCCGCCCGGCTTTGTGCATATCCTCGACCCCGGCACCCTTGCCTTCGCCGAGTTCCGGGGCAATCGGCAGTACATCAGCCTTGGCAATCTGGCCGACAACGCCAAGGCCAGCCTCTTCTTCATGGATTACGCGAACAAGGCCCGGCTGAAGCTGCTTGGGCGAATCCGTCCGGCCCCCCTGGCCGAAGCACCGCAGGTTCTGGCCGCGTTGACCGACCCGAAGCTGCAGGCCCGCGCCGAACGCCTGCTGATCGTCACGGTGGAAGCCTTCGACTGGAACTGCCCGCAATACATCGAGCCACGCTATACGGCTTCGGACATCGCGCCGGCGATCAAGCGGTTGCAGGGCCGCATCGCCGAACTGGAGGCCGCATTGACCCGCAAATGAGAAGGGCGCGCCTTCTGGCGCGCCCTTTGTCATCCGATCAGACCGATGGTCAGTTGACGGTTTCGGCTTTCGCCTCAAGCACCGGGGTCGCGGCGCTGCGGCTGATCTCGATCCGGCGGGGTTTCATCGCCTCGGGCACTTCGCGGACGAGGTCGATGTGCAGCATCCCGTGTTCATGCACCGCACCGGCGACGCGGACGTGGTCGGCCAGGGCAAAGCGGCGCTCGAACGCGCGGGTGGCGATGCCGCGGTGCAGGTAGGTGCGCCCGGTTTCGTCGGTGGCCTTGCGGGCGGTCACGAAGAGCGAGCCGTCCTTCACTTCGACCGACAGCTCATCGGGGGTAAACCCGGCCACGGCGATCGAGATGCGGTAGGCATCCTCGGCGGTCTTTTCGATGTTGTAGGGCGGATAGGTCGGCTGGGCGACGTCAGTGGACAGCACCCGGTCCATCATGTCGGCGATCCGGTCGAAGCCGACGGTGGCACGGTAAAGCGGCGCGAAATCAAGGTTGCGCATGGTCATCCTCCTAAGGAAGCGATGTCAGGGGCCTTCCCCGTGACGGGGCAAGGCAGGTTGCCCGGGCCCGTCATGGCACCCGGATGACAGTCAGGTAGGAAGCGGCAACCGGCCTTTCAAGACCTGTGGCAGGGGCGGTCAGGGCGCGACGAAGCGGGCCCCGCCGTCCGAACCAGAGGCCAGGCCACTGTCGCCTTGCAGCACGATCCGCTTGGCCGGTTTGCCCGGCATCCCGGTGCTGGCCGTGCCGATCCCGGTGCTGGCAGTACCGACCCCCGCACTTTCGGGCGCTTCGGCCACGCTGGTCGCCTCACCCCGCCGAAGCGCAGCCTTCAAGCGGTCGACCTGTTCCGGCAGCTCCATTCCGATCGCGATCGGCTGGCCATCCTCATCGCTGCCGGCCGAAATGATCGAGACGATCTTTGCCCGGTAGCCGGACCGGTCCAGGACCGGCGCACCAGAAGAGCCGAAGGTGACATCGCAGTCCATCGCGATCAGCACGCCTTCACGCCCTAGGACGTGACAGAGCCGCTGCCAGGACAGCATGTCTTCGCGGCCTTCGGCATAAGATACCACGCTGACCTCGTCGCCGTTGCCGGGGCGAGCCACGCTGAAGGGCGAGATCAGTGCGCTTGGGATCGGCTCGGCAAGCTGCAGCAGCGCCACATCCCGTTCGATCATCTCGACCGGGGCAGGGTCCAGGTTGCGAAAGGCCGGATCGACGATGGTCCGCACAACCGGCACCTCGACCAGCGCTTCGCCATTGGCCAGACCCGCCCGGAACAGGATGCGCGAGGCCGCGACCGGGTTGCCGTTCCGCTCCACGACGCAGTGGCCGGCGGTCAGCACCAGGTCAGCGGCGATCAGCGCGCCGGTGCAGAACCCGCCGTCCTTGACGTCCACCCGGCCCACCGGCTCGAACCCGCGCAGGTCCTCGCGGGTTTCCAGCGTTTCAAGGCCGCTGTTGCCCAAGCCGGGCGTCTCTTGCGCCAAGGCGGCTGAGGACAGGGCAATCAGTGCGACGAAAATGTTTTTCATGGCTTGACGAACTTAGCACCGGATCCGGTGCCCCCCGACAGAACAGTGACAGACGTATCGCCGGTCGCAGAGCCGACGCGGCTTGCTTCAAGTGCGGCGCGCAAGGCGGCCAGCGGTTCGGACAGGGGTACGGCCAGCGCGACCTTCTGGCCGTTGACCTCGGCCTTGGCCGAAATGACCGAGACCATCTCTGCCTTGCCGTCGCGGATCGAGAAGACCGGCGCGCCGGACGATCCGAAATCGACGTTGCAGGTCAGGATCAGCGCATCCCGGCGGTCTGCAAGGACCTGACAGGCTTCCTGGATCGAGGGTGCCTCTTCGCGGTCCTGCGCGTAGGAAACCACATCGACCGCATCGCCTTCCACCGGGGCGGCACCGGTTTCGAACGGCAGCAGCGACGGCAGGCGAATAGGTTGGTTCAGTTCCAACAGCGCCACATCGCCCGTGACCCCTTCCAGCTTGTCCGCGCCCGGAAAGCGGTAGTCGGGATGGATGACGGCGCGGCTGACCCGCCGATAGGCCACGGCCCGGCCATTGCGGAAACCGGCCATGAACTCGATGTCTTCGGGGCGCATCTGCACGCCCGTTGTCTTGTCGTAAAGGCAGTGGGCGGCGGTCAGGACCAGCTGCGGGCCGATCAGCGCCCCGGTGCAAAATCCCCGCTTGCCAAGGACGAGCTTGCCGACAGCGTCCCAGCCGCGGGAATCGTCGGCCGTCTCAAGGCTGACCATTTCGCCATCCTGAGCCCAGGCGGGCGTCGGCCCGACCATCAGGTCCAGCAGGATGGCCCCCAAGGCCAGAAGACCGGGGAACTGGTGACGCATGGAACCCCTCCCACTCCGCGCAGTCTTCAGTGTTGTCCCGCGAGTTTGGCGGATTTAGGGCCGGTGGCGCAAGGACTGCGTGCGTCTCAGCCCTGCAAGGCGCGGGGTTGTGGCCCGCCGGTCGCCCAGTCCAGAAGCTCGACCGTGTGCACGACCGGAATGGCGGTGCCGGACCCGATCTGCATCATGCAGCCGATGTTTCCTGCGGCGATGACCTGGGGGGATTTCGCCTCCAGCGTCTGCACCTTGCGGCGCTTGAGGTCGGCGCTGATCTGCGGTTGCAGCAGGTTGTAGGTCCCCGCGCTGCCGCAGCAAAGATGGCTGTCGGCGGGTTCCACCACCTCAAAACCCGCGCGTTTGAGTAGGTCCTTCGGCGCGGTCTTGATCTGCTGGCCGTGCTGCAGGCTGCAGGCAGCGTGATAGGCCACGCGAAGGCCCTTCGGCGCCCCTTGCGGCAGGCCAAGCTTGACCAGCACCTCGCTGATATCCTTGGCCAATCCGGCAACAACCGCTGCATCCGCCGCCAGCGGGTCATTGCGGAACATGTGGCCGTAATCCTTGACGGTCGTGCCGCAGCCACTGGTGTTGATGACAATCGCATCAAGGCCCGCCCTTTGCCTTTCCGCCATCCAGGCCCGGATATTGGCGGCGGCACTGGCATGGGAGAGGTCATCCTTGCCCATGTG
>JBJTSJ010000524.1:0-3861 GCA_046076605.1 Tabrizicola sp. | reverse complement strand
TTGTGAGGTCTATTTGAGAACGGCAAGAAAATCGACGTTGGGACGCTGCGACTATGTGCAGGGCCAGTGACCCGTCGACCTTTCGCGCGGTGTCCGGGCGCCTGGACGAGACAAGGATCCTCCTCGGCCCATCAGAAGCCGAGCAGCAAGAGGGTCCGTGGAACTGGATATCTGGCCGTCGCTGTCAGTTACTGCGGCAGTGGAGCGGTGACCTGCCCGTTGTCGGCGACTTTGCTCCCGCCGTGGAGAATCAGATGGGCCGCACCTCGGCTGAGGTGCGGCCCAATTCTGTGATCAGTGCGTCTCTGCGATCAGCAGGTCGCGCCGGTGCCGTTCGAAGCCATGCAGGCCTGGGCGTCGTTCAGCTCGGTGCGGATGCCGGCAGCGACGTTCGAAACGCCGGGGCGGATCCACGAGAAGATCAGGAGGCCGAGGCCAACGACGGCGGCGGTCAGAACCACCCAGTCAACGGTGACGGCGCCAGCTTCGTCTTTCAAGAAAGCGGAAAACTTCGTCATTTCTGGTCCCTTTCGAAAGTAAGAACATCACTTAACCGTATCGATCTGGCCATCAGTGTTGCCGGTGTCGTTCGGTATCGCGTCATGTAACCTACCAAACGTGGCAGCAGTTTGGACGCCGACCGACGAATCGACCTGATCGCCGATAAACTCGTGCTTCCAGACAAGTATTTGAAAAGAAATGAAATAATCCTTAGGATTCTCTTCATTCTTCCATGCTAGGCCGTGGTTTTTCGGTCAATTCTGGCGGAATTGCCATGATTGGACCGGAAAAGTTCTGGCGGCCTGGGCCCGAAGCTGCGATTCTTTCCCCATAACAACGAGGCGAGCAGGCCCCGAAAATGCAGAAGACACGTTTCTGGAGCGCAGCGATTCTCTGCGCTGCTCTGCCGTTGGCAGGCTATGCGGAAGATCACTCGTTCAAGCGGGTGAAGGTGGGCGATTCCAAGCCTGGCAAGCGGATCACCGTGCAGATCGACCCCGAAGAGCAGGCGCGCTATCTGGCCGCCCTCCCGAAGATCGACCCCAATCCGAAGCCCCGGGAAGAGGCAAAGGAGGCGGACAACGCGCCCGACGCGTCGAAGGAGCCTGGGCCCGCGCCGGCCTCGTCTTATGACTGGTATTGGGACACGGTTCCCGCCGGCATCGATGCCAAGGCGGATCGATTCGATCTGGCGCTTGCGACCCTGTCACAGGGGCCGGGCGGCAGTATGGTTGGTGCCCCGCGGCTGCAGCATCTGCAGGAAGTGTCCGAGCAATACGGCAAGGACATCCTGCGCGCGACGCTGGACACCAATGTCTCTCCGGCGCTGGTGCTGGCGGTCATAGGCATTGAAAGTGCAGGGAAATCTGACGCGGTCAGTCATGCGGGCGCCGTCGGGTTGATGCAGTTGATCCCGGCTACGGCGGAACGGTTTGGGGTGAAGGATTCGACCGACCCGGTGCAGAACATCGAAGGCGGCGTTGCCTATCTGGACTGGCTTCTGGACCGGTTCGACAACGATCCCGTGATGGTGCTGGCGGCCTACAATGCGGGCGAGGGCGCGGTCGAGGCGAACCAGGGCGTGCCGCCCTACGCCGAAACGCGGGATTATGTGCCGAAGGTGCTGGCGGCCTGGCAGGTGGCGCAAGGACTGTGCGTCAGCCCGCCGCTGCTGGTCACCGACCCTTGTGTGTTCCGCTCGACGCTATCGGGCGGCTGAGATCAGACGAAGACGTCGGCCCATTCCGGGTGATTCTTCCGGGTGGCGTTCACGAAGGGGCAAAGGGGGACGACCTTGAAGCCGTCCTTCCTTGCGGTCGCGACCAGAGCTTCCACCAGCGCCAGACCGGCCCCGGTGCCCCGGAAACTGTCCGGGACGCCGGTGTGGTCGGCGATGATAAGGGTGGGCGTGGTGACCGAATAGGTGAGCTCCGCCTCTTCCCCGCCGTGGCGGATCACGAAGCGGCCCTTGTTGGGTCCGTGTTCACGGCTGACGACGTGGTCAGACAAGGGTCGCCTCGGTGGCGGCGCGGACCTCGGCCTCGGTCACGCCCGGGGCGCATTCGACCAGTTTCAGGCCTCCGGGCACCACGTCGAGGACGCAGAGATTGGTGATGATCCGGTTGACGACGCCCTTGCCGGTCAGCGGAAGGGTGCAGGATTTCAACACCTTGGACTCGCCGTGCTTCGAGGTGTGGTCCATCACCACGACCACGCGGCGGACGCCCGCCACGAGGTCCATCGCCCCGCCCATGCCCTTGACGAGCTTGCCGGGGATCATCCAGTTCGCCAGGTCACCGTTTTCGGCCACTTCCATCGCGCCCAGGATCGCCATCGCGATCTTGCCACCGCGGATCATCGCGAAGCTTTGCGCGGAATCGAAATAGGCGGTCTGCGGCAGTTCGGTGATCGTCTGTTTCCCGGCGTTGATCAGATCGGGGTCTTCCTCACCCTCGAACGGGAACGGTCCCATCCCCAGCATCCCGTTTTCCGACTGCAGCGTGACGCTGACGCCCTTGGGGATGTAGTTCGACACCAGCGTCGGGATGCCGATGCCGAGGTTCACATAGGTCCCGTCCTGCAACTCTTGCGCGGCGCGGGCGGCCATGCCGTTGCGGTCCCAGCCTTTGACGTCGCTCATCACACGGCCTCCTTCTTGCGGACGGTCCGCTGTTCAATGCGCTTTTCGTGTTTGCCGGTGATGATGCGGTGGACATAGATCCCCGGCAGGTGGATCGCATCCGGGTCCAGCGACCCGAGCGGCACGATCTCCTCGACCTCGACCACGCAGGTCTTGCCGCAGGTCGCGGCGGGGACGTTGAAGTTCCGCGCGGTCTTGCGGAAGACGAGGTTGCCCGACGGGTCGGCCTTCCAGGCCTTGACGATCGACAGATCAGCGACGATTCCGCGTTCCAGGATGTAGGTCTTGCCGTCGAAGTCGTGGTGTTCCTTGCCCTCGGCGATCACCGTGCCGACGCCAGTGGCGGTGTAGAAGCCGGGAATGCCCGCGCCACCGGCCCGCATCCGTTCGGCCAAGGTGCCTTGCGGGTTGAATTCCAGCTCCAGCTCGCCCGACAGGTACTGACGCATGAATTCGGCGTTCTCGCCCACATAGGACGAGATCATCTTCTTCACCTGCCGCGTTTCCAGCAGCACGCCAAGCCCGAAACCGTCGACGCCCGCGTTGTTCGAGGCGGCGGTCAGGTTTTTGGTGCCGGCGT
Organism: Tabrizicola sp.; assembly: GCA_046076605.1. Taxonomy (GTDB): domain Bacteria; phylum Pseudomonadota; class Alphaproteobacteria; order Rhodobacterales; family Rhodobacteraceae; genus Tabrizicola. The sequence continues at coordinate 640 of JBJTSJ010000524.1, read as the reverse complement.
CACGGATGGCCGCAATCAGCAGTTCAGGGATGCCACAGAGGCCAAAGCCCCCGGACGCGATCAGCATGCCGTCGTGCAGAAGCCCGCTTAGGGCCGCAGCGGCGCTGGGGTAGACCTTGTTCATTGGATTCTCCTCCCGGTTCCTTGGGGGAACGGACTGCGCGCGATCCTGAAAGATTGCGCCCGGGGCTACCATCCGTAAGAATACGTATACGGCTACGTAGAGGGCACTGATGCGTGACTATGAACGGCTGGCCTTCCTGTACGCGCCGGATGCGACGCTGATCCTGGCCGACCGGGTGATCCTGCGGGCAAGCTTGCGGGCCGAGGCGGTGTTCGGCTGGTCCCCGAAGGAGCTGGAGGGGCAGTCGATCCGGGTGCTTTATCCCGGTCAGACGGATTACGAGCTGATTGGCGAGAGGGCGCGCAAGGCGATGCAGGCGGCGCCGGTCTACCGCGACGAACGCTTCATGCGGCGGAAGGACGGGCAGGTGGTGTGGATGGAGGGGCATGGCACCGCGCTCGACCGCGACGATCCGCAGCGGCTGGCGGTCTGGACCTATCGCCCGCTAGAGGCTGAAGGCCCGGCGGGGGCGCTGACCCCCACGGAACGGCGGATCGCGCGCTATCTGGTGAACGG
>JBJTSJ010000523.1:0-4137 GCA_046076605.1 Tabrizicola sp. | reverse complement strand
CTCCGGCATCGGCCCCGCCGACGACCTCACCCGCCTCGGCATCCCCGTCGTCCTCGACCGCCCGCAGGTGGGCGCGAACCTGCAGGACCACCTCGACCTCTTCGTCATCGCCGAATGCACCGGCCCCCACACCTACGACCGCTACGCCAAGCCGCACTGGTCGCTGATCGCAGGCCTGCAATACCTCCTGACCCGCAAGGGTCCGGTGGCGTCTTCCCTCTTCGAGACGGGAGGCTTCTGGTACGCCGACCCCTCCGCCCGCTCCCCTGACATCCAGTTCCACCTCGGCCTCGGCTCGGGGATCGAGGCCGGCGTGGCGGCCATGCCGAACGGAGGCGTCACCCTGAACTCCGCTTTCCTCCGCCCCCGCAGCCGCGGCACCGTCCGCCTGGCGTCAGCAGACCCGAACGCCGCCCCCCTGATCGACCCGAACTACTGGGAAGACCCCTACGACCGGGACATGTCGATCAAGGGCCTCAAACTCGCGCAAGAGATCATGCGCCAGCCAGCGCTCAAACCCTTCGTCCTCGCCGAACGCCTCCCCGGCCCCGCCGTGAAGACCGACCAGGACTACTTCGACTACGCCGTCAAGAACGCCAAGACCGACCACCACCCCGCCGGCACCTGCCGCATGGGCGCGGACCTGGAGGCTGTGGTCGACCCCAAACTCCGCTTCAACGGCATCGACGCCCTCCGCGTCGTCGACGCCTCGATCATGCCCACCGTCGTCTCCTCCAACACCAACGCCGCCACCATCATGATCGCCGAAAAAGCCGCCGACCTTATCAAGGGAGCCGCCGCATGATCCGCCACATCGTCCTCCTGAAGGCCCGCCCCGAGGTCAGCGACGCCCACATCGACGCCATCTTCGCCGACCTCCACGCCCTGAATCTCCCCGGTATCCTCGCCATCCACTCCGGCCGCTCCGAAAGCCCCGAGCAGATCGAACGCGGCTATCTCCACGGCTTCACCGTCGACTTCACCAACTGGGAGGCCCTCGCCGCCTACCAGGCCCACCCCGACCACAAACGCGTCGGACGCGCCCTCGTCGCTGCTGCCCACGGCGGGATCGACGGCATCCTCGTCTTCGACCTTCCCTGCTGAGGCCTCGCCATGCTCACCCTCCCCACCGCCGACGCCCGCCTCGAACCGTACCGCCTCACCGGCACCCCTCTAATCCCCCGCGCCCCGCGCACACCGCTCACCCGAACCGCCTTCGCCGCCGCCCATGTCGTCTCCGACCCCCTGCATGAGCGGAACCCCTGGGACACCCGCCCCGCGATCGACTGGGACGCCACGCTGAACTTCCGCCAGCAGCTCTGGGACCAGGGCCTGCACCTGGCCGAAGCAATGGACACCGCCCAACGCGGCATGGGGGTCGACTGGCCCACCGCCCTGGAACTCATCCAGCGCACCATGCGCGCGGCAAAGGCGCACCCGATGAACCCCCGCGTTGCCTGCGGGGCAGGGACCGACCACAAGCCCCTCACCGACCTCACCACCGAGGGCGCCATCCTTTCAGCCTACACCGAACAGGCCGAGGCGATCGAAGCCGCGGGCGGACAGCTTATCCTCATGGCCTCTCGCGCCTTCACCGCGCTGAACGCCAGCGAAGACACCTACCGCAAAGTCTACCGCCGCCTCATCGATGGGGCCGCCCAGCCGGTCATCCTCCATTGGCTGGGCGACATGTTCGACCCCGCCCTCACCGGCTACTGGGGCAGCCGGGACGTCGCCAAGGCCTCCGACTTTGTCCTCTCGCTCATCGCGGAAAACCCCGGCAAGGTGGACGGCATCAAGATCTCCCTCCTCGACCAGGCCCACGAGGAACACTTCCGCGCCCGCCTCCCCGTCCAAGTCCGCCTCTACACCGGCGACGACTTCAACTACGCCCCGCTGATCGAAGGCGACGGCACCCACTTCTCCCACGCCCTCCTCGGCATCTTCGCCGCCATCGCCCCCGCCGCGTCACAGGCCCTCGAAGCCCTCGCGCTCCAAGACACCAAGACCTACCAACGGCTCCTCGCCCCCACCGTCCCCCTCAGTCGCGAGATCTTCCGCGCCCCCACCCGGTTCTACAAGGCGGGCATCGCGTTCCTCAGCTGGCTCAACGGCCATCAGAAACACTTCATCATGCCCGCAGGCTTCCAGTCCTCGCGCGACATCACCCACTACGCGCATGTCTTACGCCTTGCGGACGCCGCAGGCTTGCTTTCCAACCCCGATCTGGCACAAGCGCGGATGAAGACGCTGCTCACGCTCCACGGGATCGACCAGGACTGATGGACAAACGGCCGACGATCATCGACGTGGCGACGCTTGCGGGCGTCTCCAAATCGACTGTCAGCCTCGTCCTGCAGCAAAGCCCCCTCGTCAAACAGGAAACCCGCGAGGACGTCCGCCGCGCCATGGCCGAGCTTGGCTACGTCTACAACCGCGCCGCCGCCAACCTACGCTCGGCCAACGCAGGCCTCATCGGCGTGGTCATCAACGACCTCAGGAACCCGTTCTTCACCGAATTCGCGACATCGCTCCAGATGGCCCTGTCGGCGCGGGGCTACGCTACCGTTCTTGCCAACACCGACGAGGACCCCAAACTGCAGTCCCAAGTCGTCGGCGCGATGCTGGAACATGGCGTCTCCGCCCTTATCGTCTCGCCGGCTTACGGTGACGACACCGCCTTCGATGCCATCGCCCGCGCTAATGTGCCCGCACTGCAAGTCCTGCGCCAAGTTGTCGCCACGACGCGCTTTCCTTTCGCCGCACCCGATTACCCGACAGGCAGCCGCCTTGCGACCGAGCACCTCCTCGCCCAAGGCGCCAAGAACATTGCCTTTGTCGGAGGCCTCGAAGGCCGCGCCGTCACACAACTGCGCATGTCCGGCTACCTGACAACCCTCGCGGCCCATGGCCTCATACCCCTCCACCTCCCCGGCCGCCCGGGCCGCGACTTCGGACGCGAGGCTGCCCGCCGCCTGGCTGAAGAACATCCGACGGTGGATGCCGTCCTCTGTTTCAACGACCTCACCGCCTTGGGCCTTCTCACCGGCTGCACCGAACAGGGCCGCGCGATTGGCCCCAGCCTCAGGATCGTCGGCTTCGACGATATCGAGGATTGCGCCCAGGTCTATCCTGCGCTCTCCTCGGTCCGCTGCGACATTGCGGGCTTCGGGCGGCAAATGGCGGAAACGGTGCTCGACTGGCTGGAAAACGGCCGTCGCCCACCGGCAGAAACCGTTACACCCGTCATGTTGATCCCCCGCGCGTCGAGCCTGTGATGACCGTTCCGCACCGACCACGAATTTTCTGCGAATATTCAGTTCAATGGGCCTCCGGCAGTCCCTGTCCCCGAGTTTTCGCAGAAAACTCGTGCTCATTTAAGGCCGACCGATGATCCCCGACCCCGCCGGCTTCCTCCGTCAACTGTTCGACCGCGCCGTGGAAGTGGCTGATCCCATGCGCTCCCTTGCCGGCTTCCTGCCGGAAAAGCCCAAGGGCCGCCTGCTGGTGATCGGGGCAGGCAAAGCCTCCGCCCGAATGGCCGAAGCGGTCGAGGCCGCCTGGGGGCCGTGTCAGGGTCTTGTCATCACCCGCTACGGCTATGCCCGCCCCTGCCAGGGGATCGAGATCGTCGAGGCTGCCCATCCGGTCCCCGACCAGGCCGGGGTGGATGCCACCCGGCGGATGCTTCAACTCCTGAACGGCCTCACCGAAGGCGACTTCGTCCTGGCCCTGATCTCGGGTGGCGCCTCCGCTCTCCTCTGCGCTCCGGCTGACGGCATGACGCTGGCCGAAAAGCAGCAGATCAATGCGGCGCTTCTGGCTTCGGGCGCGCCGATCGTGGCGATGAACACGGTGCGAAAGCACCTGTCCCAGGTGAAAGGCGGCCAGCTTGCGTCCACGAGCCACCCGGCGCGGATGCTTGCCCTGATGATCTCGGACGTGCCCGGAGATGACCCGGCCTTCATCGGCTCCGGCCCCACCGTGGGCGACGCCTCCACCGTTGCCGATGCGCGCGCTGTCCTCGACCGCTGGTCCGTCCCCGTGCCCGTCTCCGTCACTCGCGTCCTCGCGCAAGGCTCCGGCGTCATCCCCCCCGGCGATCCCCGCCTGTCGCGGGTGGAGAACCGCGTCATC
>JBJTSJ010000522.1:0-4561 GCA_046076605.1 Tabrizicola sp. | reverse complement strand
CATCCTGGTGAACAACGCCGCCGTCATCGGCCCCATCGGACGGATTCTCGATGTCTCGGTCGAGGACTGGGCCGCGAATATCGAGATCAACCTGACCTCTGCCTTCCACGCCACCCAGCGCGCGCTGGCCGGAATGGTCGCAAAGGGCGGCGGGACCATCGTCAACATTTCCTCGGGTGCGGCGCACCGCCCGCAGGAAGGCTGGTCGGCCTATTGCGCCGGGAAGGCGGGCCTCGCAATGCTGACGCGGTCGGTGCACATGGAATACGCCGCACAAGGCATTCGCATCTTTGGATTTGCGCCCGGGGTCGTCGACACGGACATGCAGGGTGCGATCCGGGCCTCGGGAATCAATCCGGTCTCGAAGATTCCGCGCGCCGATCTTGCGCCCGCCGATCATCCCGCCCGCGCTATCGCCTGGCTTTGCACCCCGGCCGCCGATGCCCTTGCGGGGCAAGAACTGGACATCCGCGCCCCTGATTTGCGCGCCGCCGTTGGCCTGCCAGCCCTGAGCTAGTGCGACAGCGCTTCGGCGCCCCAAAGCTCGCGTACCCGCACGTCCCTGCCGCAGGACTTGCGATAGAACTTGTAGGCATTCGACTGTTTCTTCGGGCCGGCGCGGGTCAGAACGATGTTGCTGCCCTTGTAGTAATCCTGGTGGTAGTCCTCGGCGATCCAAAAGGTCCCGGCATCCAGGACCGGGGTCACGATCTTCTGCCCCAGCACCGCCTCGGCCTCGACCACCGCCACCTCGGCCGCCTTCCGCTGTGCCGTGCCCTGCACGAAGATTGCCGTCCGGTAGGCATCGCCCCGGTCGCAGAACTGCCCGCCGGCATCCAGCACGTCGACGGACCGCAGGAACTTGGCGATCAGCTCGCCATAGCTGATGACCTTCGGGTCAAAGGTGATCTCGACCGCCTCGTAGTGACCCTCGTGATTGCGGTAGGTCGGGTTCGGCATGTCACCCCCGGTATAGCCCGAGACGACCTCGCTGACCCCTTTCACCTTCTCGAAGTCCGATTCCACGCACCAAAAACAGCCGCCCGCGACGATGGCCGTGTCCGCCCGCGCCACCCCCGCAAGACCCGCCATCAGAACCAGCGCCAACCTCAGCATCCGAACCTCCTGCCCTTTGCCCCGTCAGGCTTGGGGCCGCACCCGCACAGGGTCCAATCACCGATCCGTGCATCACCGCATGGTGAAGGCCGCCGTCCGGACCCCCTTGGCCAAACCGGGACGCCAGACTAGCCTGCGCTTTCCAGCGGCCATACCTGCCGCCGAATCCTGAAAGGCCCCGATGCGTCACGCTTTATTTGCCCTGGGGCTGCTTGCCGGACCCGCCCTTGCCGAAACATCGCTGCAGGACGCCGCTTCGGGCCTTGACCTTTTCCCCTGCGACGGCGGCTCCTTGTCCTGCACCACGCTGACCGTTCCGCTGGACCATAACGCCAACGACCCATCGAAGACGCTGGAAATCACCTTCGCGCTTTCCTTCGCCACGAACGAAAGCCGGGGCATCCTGTTCTACTTCGTCGGCGGGCCCGGTGGCTCGGGCCTGGCATCCGCTGATTCCTACCTATCAGCCTTCGACCCCAGCCTGGTCGAGAACATGGACATCGTCTTTGTCGACCAGCGCGGCACCGGCCCCGTGCACGGGCTGTCCTGCCCTGCGGCCCAGGCCCGGTTCGACACGGCCCCGGCCTCCCTTGACGATCCCGAGGCGATCCTGGCGACCGCCCAGGCCTATGTGACCGCCTGCACGGAAGAGCTCGACGCCGACGATCTTTTGCCCGTCGTCACAAGCGATCAGGCGATCCGCGACTCTGAGGCGTTCCGCCAGGCCATCGGCGCGCCGAAAGTCTGGCTGTACGGGGAAAGCTACGGCACCCAGTTCGTTCAGGCCTATGCCACCCAGTATCCGACCGCGGTGCGTGGCGTCATCCTGGATGGCGTGGTCGACCTGACCCTCGACGCCGAGGGCTTTTACCGTCGCTACACCTTGGCGGCCGAGGCGCTGCTGGCGGAAACCTTCGCCCTCTGCGAAGCCCTTCCTGCCTGCGCGCACGATTTTCCGGGAGGCGCAGCCGCTGCCTACGACGACCTTGCGCGACAGGCAGCCAAGGCCCCTATTCCGGTCCCCTATCCGCTTGCCGACGGCACAAGCGCCACCCGCCTTCTGACCACCGGCCTTCTGGAGATGAACGCCTTCTACGCGCTCTATTCGCCCGAAGGTCGGGCCGAATACCTGCGCACTCTGGCTGCGGCGCGGCGGGGCAATCTGGTCCCGATCCTGCAGCTTGGCTATGTGAACGCCTATATCGACGCCGAGACCGAGGTCGGCTTCGAGGATCCAGGCTGGTACGGCGCCGCTTATTACGCGATCACCTGCACCGACTATGACAGCGGCCCGGGCACCCCCGAAGAACGCGCCCGCCGCATCCTTGACGAGGCGCGGGCTTTCGCGCCCCAGGCGCCACGCCTGCTCAGGTCCTACTACCTTGAGCGCATCGCCTGCGCCCTTTGGCCACACCAGGGCCCGGCGGTGCGACCCGCGCCCTATGCCGGGGGCGACTGGCCGACCCTGGTCCTGAACGGCGACCGCGACCCGATCACCCCGATCTCGATGGCCTATTCGGTGCTGGACAATGCCGCCAATGCCTATGGTGTCTTCATGTCGGGCGGGCCGCATGTGATCTGGGGCCGTGGCCTGCCCTGCCCCGACACCATCGTCCAGGCGCTGTTGTACGACGGCACCCTGCCTTCGGCCCGCGAGCAACTGTGCGAACAGGACCCGATGGCCCCGTACGAGCCGCTGACCCTGACCGACCCCGCGCAACAGACCGACGCCCTGACCGTCGCCCGCGCCGTCGAGACCGAGTTGGCCAGCTTCATTCCCCTGGCCGGCTGGGACGGCCAGCACCCCACCACCTTCGGCTGCCCGCTGGGTGGCACCCTGTCGGCCACAGTTGGAGATGCAGGCACGGATTACAGCTTTGCCGCCTGCCGCTTCTGGCCAGAGATCGCGGTGGATGGTTCGGGCAGCGACGTGGCCAGCGAAACCGGAGCGGACGCGCTGACCCTGGACCTGACCATATCCGGCAGCCAGACCGGCCGCCTCAGCTACCACAACAACCGCGCAGATGAGGCCGTCAGTCTGACCGGCACCTGGAACGGCCAACCCGCAAACCTGCCCCGAAGCAGGTTGTAGAAGGGGTCGAGGGCCAGATGGACTGCGGCTTTTACCAGATCTTCATGGACTACGCGCTGGCGGGCAGCCGCGAGGCCCACCGCTTCACCCTGACCAACGGCCACAGGGACCTGCGCTACCTGGAGAGCATGGCCAACGCCGCGGGCATCACCACCACGATGGCGAGTGCGGGCAAGAACAGCTTCTCGCTCGCCCTAGGCCTCGGCGGCACGGGACCCGAGGACCACGTTCCCCACCTGACCGATTTCATCGCGGAAGCGAACGGCCTGAGGAGGAGCTGAGTAAAGCCCCTTTCACCTGGCTTCAAGTATCCTCTGGGGGTTCGGGGGGCGAAGCGTCCCCGACGACCGAGCCGGTTTGCGTCCTTCACGCAAACCGGCGAGACAAAAGGCTTGCGCGGAATGCGCTCAATTCAATGCCACCCCTCACCCACACTTCGAATGACCACACGACCCGCAAGTCAGGCACCCCTCGACCATCCGCAGATCATACGACCCACAGGACGGGCAGGCCTTCCCCCTCGGAGCCTCTCCGACCCGCAACAACTCTGCCTTGGGGTCGGATTTCAGGCCTAGCCCCTCGCCCTCGATGAAGCCGATGTCGATCAGGTGGCGCTCGATCACCCCGCCGATGGCCGCCAGAATGGACGGGATATACCGCCCCTCCATCCAGGCCCCGCCGCGGGGGTCGAAGACGGCTTTCAGCTCCTCCACGACGAAAGAAATATCCCCGCCCCGCCGGAAGACCGCCGAAATCATCCGGGTCAGGGCCACGGTCCAGGCGAAATGCTCCATGTTCTTGGAGTTGATGAACACCTCGAACGGGCGGCGGTGGCCTGCGGTCACGATGTCGTTGATGGTGATGTAAAGCGCGTGCTCGGTGCCCGGCCATTTCACCTTGTAGGTCTGGCCTTCCAGCGCGGCGGGGCGTTCCAGGGGTTCGGACAGGTAGACCACCTCGCCCCCCGTCACCGGCTGGGACGCCACGGGGGCGGTCTGCTTCTCGCTGACGGTCAGGACCGACCCGGTCACGTCGTTCGGGCGGTAGGTCGTGCAGCCTTTGCAGCCCTGATCCCAGGCGGCCATGTAGACCTCCTTGAAGGCGTCAAAGCTGATGTCCTCGGGGCAGTTGATGGTCTTGGAGATGGACGAATCCACCCATTTCTGCGCCGCCGCCTGCATCCGGACATGGTCGAGCGGCGGCAGGGTCTGGGCGTTGACGAAATGGTCGGGCAGGGGCGCATCGCCATGCTTTTCGCGCCAGAGGCGGACGGCGTAGTCGACGACTTCCTCCTCTGTCCGCGAGCCATCCTTCTGCAGGACCTTGCGGGTGTAGGCATAGGCGAAGACCGGC
>JBJTSJ010000521.1:0-2739 GCA_046076605.1 Tabrizicola sp. | reverse complement strand
ATCCCGCATGCCTCGCCGCTCCTCTCCCGTCCCCGCTACCCCCACATGGACTACGCCCGCTTGAGCGGCATTTCGAAGAAATACGCCTCCTCCGGCTGGGCGGCCTTTGAACGCCCCTTCGCCCTCTGGGCCGAGGAGCAGGGCATCGCGCTGGACTACGTCACCCAGTACGACCTCCACGCAGACCCCGACCTGCTGAAAGGCTACCGCCGAGCCGTCATCGTCGGCCACGACGAATACTGGACCTGGGAGATGCGCGACCACCTCGACGCCTGGCTCGACGCAGGTGGCCAACTTGCCCGCTTCGGCGGCAACTTCTTCTGGCAGACCCGCCTGTCGCCCGACCTCCTCACCCAAATCTGCCACAAGTCCCGCGCCGAGGCCGAGGACCCCCTCGCCAAGACCTACCGCATCACCAGCTACTGGGACCACCCCCGCGCCCGCCGCCCAGCCACAGCCACGATGGGCCTGACCGGCAGCATGGGCGTCTATGCCGGGTGGAGCCGCTGCGCCGCCCATGGCTCGGGCGGCTTCACCCTCTACCGCCCCGACCACTGGTCGATGGCAGGCACCGGCCTCGGCTACGGCGATGTCCTTGGCGCGCAATCGAAAATCTTCGGGTATGAGGTCGACGGCATCGACTATGAGATCCGCAAGGGCTTGCCCTATCCCGCCCCCGATACCGGCCTAGAAGGCGACCTCACCATCGTCGCCCTCTCCCCCGCCACCACACTCGCCCACCACACCGGGCGGCATGATATGGACCACTTCATCGGCACGCTGGATGCCGAAGAGGTCGCCCAGACCATCTACGGCGAGGTCACGCCCGAAACCATCGGCCTCGCCAGCCGCGGCAACGGCTGCATGGCCGAATACCGCCGGGGCAGGGGGGCCGTCTTCAACGCCGCCTCCTGCGAATGGGTGGCGGGCCTGATCGCGCGGGAACGCCCGGTAGAGGTCGTCACCCGCAATATCCTCCTCGGCGATTGGCACTGACCAAGCCCCTTTCGCAAACCGCCCCCATCGGCTAGGCCTTCGCCCATGTTGAGCACGTCCGATCTTGCAGTCGCGCGCGGCGGGGTGACGGTCCTGCAGGGGCTGACATTTGCGCTGATGTCCGGCCAGGCGCTGATCCTGCGCGGGCCGAACGGATCGGGGAAGACCACGCTCCTCCGCACGCTGGCCGGTCTGCAACCGCCCGCCGACGGCGCTTACCACCTGCCGCCCGACAGCGTGGCCTACGCCGCCCATGCCGACGGGCTCAAATCCACCCTGACCGTCGCCGAAAACCTGAGCTTCTGGTCACAAATCTACGGTGGTCCGCCCATCGACCACGCTCTGACCGCCCTTAACCTCACCGAACTCACCCGCCGCCGCGCCGGAGAACTGTCAGCCGGCCAGAAACGCCGCCTCGGCCTCGCCCGCCTCCTCGTCACCGGCCGCCCGATCTGGCTCCTCGACGAACCCACCGTCAGCCTCGATGTCGCCTCTGTCGCCCTCTTCGCCGATGTCGTCCGCGCCCACCTCGCCACGGGAGGCCTTGCCGTCATCGCCACCCACGTCGACCTCGGCCTGCCCGAGGCGACGGTCCTCGACCTCGACCCGCACCGCGCCCGGCTGATCCAGAGCACCGGCTTCGACGAGGCCTTCGCATGAAGGCCCTCCTCCTCCGAGACCTCCGCCTTGCCTTCCGCTCTGGTGGCGGCTTTGGCCTCGGCCTTGCCTTCTTCTTCCTCCTCTCAGTCCTCGTCCCCCTCGGCGTCGGCCCCGAAGGCGGCACGCTCTCCCGCATTGCCCCCGGCATCCTCTGGGTCGGCGCGCTCCTCGCCTGCCTCCTCTCCCTCGACCGCATCTTCGCGCTGGACCACGAGGACGGCTCGCTCGACCTCCTCGCCTCCGCGCCGATTCCCTTGGAGGCCGTCGTTGCCCTCAAGGCCCTCGCGCACTGGATCGTCACTGGCCTGCCCCTGACCCTGATCGCCCCCGGCCTCGCCATCTTCCTGAACCTGCCCCCCGCCGGCTACCCGTGGCTGGTCCTCAGCCTCCTCCTCGGCACCCCAGCCCTCTCGATCATCGGTGCCTTCGGCGCCGCCCTCACCGTGGGCCTGCGCCGCGGCGGCCTTCTCCTCAGCCTCCTCGTCCTGCCCCTTTACGTCCCCACCCTGATCTTCGGGGCCGAGGTCGTGCGACGCGGGGCCGAGAATATGGCCCTTGCCACCCCTCTCGCCCTCCTCTCCGCCATCAGTCTCGGCGCCGCGGCACTCCTCCCCTTCGCGGCCGCATCGGCGATCCGCGTCAATTTGCGCTAGACCCTCTCGCGATTTGGTGTGTTGAGCGGGAACCACGGACAGGATAGGCAACAGCCCATGTCGATCTGGGAATATGCGAACCCGAAGAAGTTCATGCAGACCTCGGCCTGGGCGCTGCCCTGGGCGGTGGGGCTGACGGTGATCCTGATGGTCACGGGCCTGGTCTGGGGCTTCTTCTTCACGCCCGACGACTACAAGCAGGGCTCGACCGTCAAGATCATCTACCTCCATGTCCCGTCGGCGATGATGGCGATCAATGCGTGGGTGATGATGCTGGTGACCTCGCTCATCTGGATCGTCCGCCGCCACCATGTCTCGGCCCTTGCCGCCAAGGCCGCGGCCCCCGTGGGCCTGACCTTCACCCTGATCGCCCTCGTCACCGGCGCGCTTTGGGGCCAGCCGATGTGGGGCACCTGGTGGGCCTGGGACC
>JBJTSJ010000520.1:0-3130 GCA_046076605.1 Tabrizicola sp. | reverse complement strand
GTTCTTCGCAACGTACACAGCCACGGTTGCGACCGCGCCGAAGACCGCCCCAAAGCCAATTAGAATTGCCGCATGCAGCGGTTCATCGAAGATGTAGAGCGGCATCGACTCGGCTGCCATTGTCTTAGCCCCGCACCGCCTTCACGATCTTCTCCGCCCCGTCCTTCAGGTCATCCGCTGCAATCACATTCAGACCGGATTTGCGGATGATATCCTTGCCAAGTTCGACGTTGGTGCCTTCGAGGCGCACCACCAGCGGGACCTTCAGGCCGACCTCTTTTACCGCCGCGATCACGCCTTCGGCGATGATGTCGCAGCGCATGATGCCGCCGAAGATGTTGACAAGGATGCCTTTGACGTTCGGGTCCGAGGTGATGATCTTGAAGGCTTCGGTGACCTTTTCCTTGGTCGCTCCGCCACCGACGTCAAGGAAGTTGGCGGGCTCGGCGCCGTAGAGCTTGATGATGTCCATCGTGGCCATCGCCAACCCTGCGCCATTGACCATGCAGCCGATCTCGCCATCCAGGGCGATGTAGTTCCGGTCGAATTTGGAGGCGGCGAGTTCCTTGGGGTCTTCCTCGGTCTCGTCCCGCAGGGCGGCGATGTCGGGGTGGCGGTAGATTGCGTTGCCGTCGAAGCCCATCTTGGCGTCGAGGAGGCGGAGGGTGCCGTCCTTCAAGACGCAGAAGGGGTTGATCTCCAGCATGTCCATGTCCTTGTCGAGGAACAGACGGTAGAGGTTCTTCACGATGGCCACACAGGATTTGACCTGCTGGCCGGTCAGGCCCAGGGCAAAGGCCACGCGGCGGCCGTGGAAGTCCTGGAGGCCGGTGGCAGGATCGATGGTGAAGGTGTGGATCTTTTCCGGCGTGTCGTGGGCCACGTCCTCGATGCTCATCCCGCCTTCGGTCGAGGCGACGATCGAGATGCGCGAGGTGCCGCGGTCAATCAGGAAGGCGAGGTAGAACTCGCGGTCGATGTCGCTGCCGTCTTCGATGTAGATGCGGTTGACCTGCTTGCCTGCGGGGCCGGTCTGGACGGTGACGAGGGTGCGGCCCAGCATCTGGCGGGCGAATTCTGCGGCCTCTCCGACGGAGCGGGCAAGGCGGACACCGCCCTTTTCCCCGGCTTCCGGTTCCTTGAAATGGCCCTTGCCGCGGCCCCCGGCGTGGATCTGGGACTTGACCACCCAGAGCGGGCCGTCAAGTTCCCCGGCGGCGGTCTTGGCGTCTTCGGCCTTGAGCACGACACGGCCGTCGCTGACCGGGATGCCGTAGCTGCGCAGAAGCTCTTTCGCCTGGTATTCGTGGATATTCATGGGGCGCCCCTTTGACGGCCGGGATTTGTCACGGGCGTTCTGACATGGGTTGAGTCGTGATCCAAACGGTAAATACCTGAAATGCGGCGGAAATGCCCGGAAAGTGAAGCTTGTGATCACATGGTGGAAATGTGTGATCACGAGATGGAAACGTGTGATCACATGATTGCGGTAACGTCAGATGCAGGGGCGACTCACCCCAGCGGTGGTCAGATTGACAAGGATCGGGGCGCTTGCGAAGGCTGTGGCTGAAAAGAAGGAGACTGCCATGCCGCGCCCAAGTGCGAATGATATCACGCAAAGCACGTTGCCGAAGATCAGCCATGGGCGGGGGGTCTATCTGTGGGACGTGACGGGGAAGCAGTACATCGACGGCTCCGGCGGTCCGGCGGTGTTTTCGGTGGGCCACGGGGATGCTCGGGTGAACGAGGCGATAGCGAAGCAGATGGAGAAGGTGGCCTACGGCTACCGCTACCTGTTCTCATCCGACCCGCTGGAGGAGCTGAGCGAGATGCTCTGCAAGTCCACCGGGCTGGCGGACATGGTCTATACGACGAGCGGGTCGGAGGCGGTGGAAAGCGCGGTGAAGATCGCGCTGCAGTATCATTTCGACCGGGGCGCGCCGGAGCGGGTGAAGTTCATTGCAAGGGCTCGGTCCTGGCATGGGAATACGCTGATGGCGACGGCCCTGTCAGGGTTCGAGGAGCGCCAGCGGGCTTTTGCGGGGGCCTTGCCCTCGGTCGGGCGGGTGAGTGCGGCGAATGCCTATCGGCTGCCAGCAGGCGTGACGCGGGAGGGGCTGGTGGCCCATCTGGCGGCGGAGCTGGAGGCCAAGATTGGGCGCCTTGGGCCGGAGACGGTGGCGGCGTTCATCTTCGAGCCGGTCGTGGGCGCAGCTGGCGGGGCCTTGCCCGCGCCCGAGGGCTATGGGCGTGCGGTGGCCGAGGTCTGTCGGCGGCATGGCGTACTGGTGATCTGCGACGAGGTGATGTGTGGGTCGGGCCGGACCGGAATCTGGCGGGCGTCCGAGGAGGACGGAATCACGGCGGATATCATCACCGTGGCGAAGTCGCTGTCTGGCGGCTACTTGCCGTTGGGTGCGGCGGTCTACACGAAGGAGATCGCCGAGGTGATGGCGGCGGGACACGGGGGCCCGCTGACCGGGCATACCTATACCGGGCACACGGCCTGCCTGGCCGCCGGGGTGGCGGTGCAGAAGATCGTGGCAGAGGAGGGGCTTTTGGCCCGCATCCGGGACAAGGGGCCGCTCTGGCAGGCGGAGCTGCGTGCGCGGATGGCGCATCTGCCGCAGGTGGGCGATGTGCGGGGGCGGGGGTACTTCATCGGCGTGGAGCTGGTGGCGGATCCTGTCTCGAAGGCGCCGTTTGATGCTTCGCTGGGGGTGAACGGGCGCATCCGGGCCGAAGGGTTGCGGCGGGGGCTGATCTGCTACCCGTCAGGCGGGCATGTGGATGGGGCGGCGGGGGATACGGTCATTTTGGCTCCGCCGTTCAATGCGACGGATGCCGAACTGGACGAGATCGCCGACAAGCTGGTGGCGACGGTGGAGACGGTGCTGGTGGGCGTGACAGGCTAGAGCCTGTCGCGCCGGGGGCACGATTTTTCTGCGAAAAATCGTTTGCGAGTTTTCGCAGAAAACTCGTGCCTCCTGCCTGACGCTTTCCCGGTTGACTCTGCCGCACGCACGGCTAAAAGGCGGGCTTCAAGGATTTCACCGGGGGATACGGATTCCCCGATGCAGAGGAAACGACCATGGCAAAGCCCGCCACCATCAAGATCCGCCTGAACTCG
>JBJTSJ010000519.1:0-3905 GCA_046076605.1 Tabrizicola sp. | reverse complement strand
ACATGTTCATCACGTCCGCCCCCAGCCGCTTGCCGGCCAGTTCAAAGGACGACTGCGTGCGGGTCGAATTCTCGAAGAAGAGGTTGATCTGCGTCATCCCCGCCAGCACGTCCGACTGCTTCACCGTGCGGCGGTTCAGGTCGACATAGCGGTCGGCAAGGTCGAGGACGGTGGTGATCTCCAGCGGCGCGAGGTGTTCGATCCCCAGAAGATGGCGGGCGCGGAAGGCCATGGTCGTCCCCCTCCAGGGTCTGATGTCCGGTGTCCCCCCTCTATCGCAAAGGGCGCGAGGCGGGGCAAGCCGCTCGTCGGTACCGTCGTCACGCCCCGCGGTCTTCCGACGAGGAGACGAAGGCGAACGAGGAGGAGTCATTTGCGTTTAAGGTGTTCCTCCAGCCGCGGCATGATCTCGACGAAGTTGCAGGGGCGGTGGCGGCTGTCGAGCTGGGGTTTCAGGATCTCGTCCCAGGCATCGCGGCATGCGCCCGGGCTGCCTGGGAGGGCGAAGAGGTAAGTCCCACCCGCAACGCCCCCCGTGGCGCGGCTTTGCACCGCGCTGGTGCCGATCTTCTGCATGCTGACGATCGTGAAGACCGTGCCAAAAGCCTCGATCTCCTTCTCGTAGACCTCACGGTGGGCCTCGACCGTCACGTCGCGACCCGTAAGGCCGGTGCCACCGGTAGTCAGGATGACGTCGACCAGCGGGTCGGCGATCCAGGCCCGCAGTCGCGACACGATGGCCGGACGGTCGTCGGGGACGATGCCCCGGTCCGCCAGCACATGGCCTGCCGCGGTCAAGCGGTCGACCAGCGTGTCGCCGGACTTGTCGGTGTCGGGTGTGCGGGTATCGCTCACGGTCAGCACGGCGATGCGGACCGGGTGGAAGGGCAGGCTTTCGTCGATGCGGGACATGGGTCAGCGATCCCTTTCAGTTTCGGGGCATCAGCGCCAGCCGCAAGGCCAGCGCGCCAAAGATCGTTGCGCTGATCCGGGACAGCCACTTCGCAAGGCCAGCGGAGCGGGCAACGCGCTGACCGATGGAACCCGCGAAAATCCCCACGGCTCCGTTCACCACCAGACCACCCAGCGAGAAGACCAGCCCGAGCGTCAGGAACTGCGGCAGGATCGCGCGCGACGGGTCCACGAACTGCGGCAGGAAGGCCAGGATGAACAGAATCACCTTTGGATTGAGCAGGTTGACCATCAACCCCTGCCAGAATGCGCGGGCGGCGGAGGTAGGGGTCACCTCCGCCTCAGCCGAAAAGGGCGAGGACCGCAGCGCGCCCAGGGCCAGCCACAGCAGGTAGCCAACCCCCAGCCAGCGGATCGCCTCGAACGCCGCTGGATGCGCCGCAACCAGCGCGCCAAGGCCCAAGGCGGCCAGCATGGTGTGGACCATCCCGCCAAGCGCGATCCCAAAATTCGCCGCCATCGCCGGCTTCCAGCCTGACTTCAGCCCCTGGCCCAGGCAGAACATCATGTCAGCCCCCGGCGTCAGGTTCAGCGCCAGGCCTGCAGGGATGAAGGCCAGAAGGGTCAGGGGCTCGACGGGAAGCATCAGCGCAGTCTTGCCTGCAGGGACAGAAGGTCGGCCCAGGCCTCGCGCTTGGCCGACGGGTTGCGCAAGAGATAGGCCGGGTGGGTCATCGGCAGCAGGGGTTTTCCCAGAGCCAGGGACCAATTGCCCCGGGCGCGCAGGATGCCGCGTTTGCCGGTCAGAGCGTCCAGCGGCGTGTTGCCCATCACAACGATCACCGCTGGATCCACCAGCGCAATGTGGCGTTCCACGAACGGGCGCATCATCGCGACCTCGGCCGGTTCCGGGTCCCGGTTTCCGGGCGGACGCCAGGGCATGACATTGGTGATGTACAAAGCCGACTGCGCATCGGGTGAGGTCCGTGACAGGCCGATGGCCGCGAACATCCGGTCCAGGAGCTGCCCCGCGCGACCGACGAAGGGGCGGCCCTCGCGGTCCTCGGCCGCACCCGGAGCCTCGCCCAGTATCAGGACACGGGCGGCCGGATTGCCATCGGCAAAGACGGTGTTCCGGGCGCCCTTCTTCAGGTCACACAGGTCGAAAGTTGCGACGGCCTCGCGCAGCGCGTCCAGCGTCTGCGCCTGTTCCGCGGTCCGGCGGGCCACTGCGACCGGGTCTGCTTCGGTGCGGGCTGGCGGTTCGGCGGACGAAACCGAGCTGGTCGCCAAAGGCTTGGGCGCCGGCACCGCCATGTCGTACCGGTTGACCGGCGTATCCCCGACCGGTTCATCCGCGCCGCAGTCGACCTGCCAGGACAGGGCCGCCAGTGCGGCCTCCCAGTCTTCGGCGATGTCAGCGGCGATTCCCATGCGGCGAGACTAGGGCCCGGGGCCCAAAGCCACAACCGGCCTTCAGGGCGCCGGGCAGCCCCGTACCTCGACCGCGCCGGTCGCGGCCAGGATCGTCATCGTGACCTGCGAGCGGTCGAGCGCAAAGGGAGCGCCGCTGGGCGGCACCAGCTCGGTCATTGCCACCAACTCACCGCCCTGCCGTTCGGTGACCGCCTCGGCGACCCAGACCTCGCGGTCGGCGGTCTCAAAGGCGACGACTTCGGGAAGGCCAGGGTCCGGAAGACCAAGGCGGGCGGTCAGGCGCAACCCGTCCTTGATCGGGTCGATCTGGCAGGAAACGCCTGTCACGCCAGCCTCTTGCGCCGTCGCCGCGCGTTGCGAAAGGGCGGCCTTTATACTTGCATCGGGCGCGCCGGGCGGGGCAAGGTCGGTGGCCAGCTGCACTGAGGCTGGCAGACAAATCTCGTCGCAGACGCCCAACTCCATCCGGACATCCAGCCGGATCGGTTTGGCCGGGTCGATGGGCAGCACCTCAAGCGGCAGGATCAGCTGATCATGATAGCCGATGGTTTGCATGCCGTTCGCCAGAAAGACCGCAGGCGCGGGCCAGTGGATGCGGACGGATTTGACGTTTTCCGACCCCGACCAGTCAAAGCTTGGGGGGATCCCTGCATCGCCCGGGCTGCGCCAGTAGGTCTTCCAGCCGGGCGCCAGCTGGAGTTCGACCGCCGCCATGTGCGCGCCGTTTTCCATTTGCCATCCGGGCCTTAGCTGCGCCTGCAGGACGTCATCCTGCGTCGTGGCAAGGGCAGGGGCGGCAAGCGAGCAGAGGCAGAGGGCGCGGTAGATCATGAGGGCAAGATAAGATCCTGCAGCGCCAAAGGAAATCACGTTGCAGCGACATGGCGTGAGCGTGATCTTCCGGCCATGGGTCTTGCCCGGCGGGGTTTTGGGGGCCATGTTTGGGGGATGGACCTAGCCGGACAGATCCTGATCGCCATGCCGGGGATGGCGGACCCGCGTTTCGAGCGGAGCGTGGTGCTTTTGTGTGCGCACTCGGCTGAGGGGGCGATGGGGTTGATCGTCAACAAGCCATTGGAAGAGTTGAGTTTTTTGGGGCTTCTGGAGCATTTGAAGATCCCCGTGGCACCCGAGGGCCGCGATATCCGCGTGCATTTCGGCGGGCCGGTGGAACGGGGGCGGGGGTTTGTCCTGCACTCCTCGGACTGGCGGCCTTTGGGCGAGGGCACGATGAAGGTGCCGGGGGGCCTGGAGATGACCGCGACGATCAACATCCTGGAGGCTTTGGCTTCTGGGGGTGGGCCGGGTAAGGCCTTGCTGGCGTTGGGCTATTCCGGCTGGGGGCCGGGTCAGCTGGAGGCCGAGATCGCGCGGAACGACTGGCTGACCTGTGACGCGCCCGAGGGGGTGGTGTTCGGGGCGGAGGACGGCGGCAAGTGGTCGGCGGCGCTGCGGGGGATGGGGATTGATCCTTTGACCCTGAGTGCTGCGGCGGGGCGGGCTTAGGGCCGCAAGGGACTCCATGTAAGGGGTTGGGAACGCTGGGTTAATCCGGG
>JBJTSJ010000518.1:0-3355 GCA_046076605.1 Tabrizicola sp. | reverse complement strand
GACATGGGCTCGGTCATCGTCTCGGGCGTCGATGCGACGCAGGACGCGCTCGCGTCAATGCAGGCGGGTGAGCTGGACATCACTGTGTTCCAGAATGCGGCGGCCCAAGGCGGCGGCGCGCTGGATGCGGCGGTGAAGCTGGCGGCGGGCGAGGCTGTCGACCAGAAGGTCTACATCCCGTTCGAACTGGTGACCCCGGCAAACATCGACGGCTACCTGTCGAAGAACTGAAGCCCCTTCCGGGCACCTTGGGGGGCGGCTGGCAACAGTCGCCCCGCTTTTCTGGCGCGGATGAGATAACATCGGCCGGAATCCGTTATCGCGCACTTGGGGAGGGGCGACGTGGCAGAAGCAACGCATGGTCTGGGCGGCCTGAAGTATGATCCGGCAAAGCGCACCCGCGCGCCGGAATGGAACGTGTTCGGCGCCCTCGTCCTGATCGTCCTGATCTTCGAGATCCTGAACCGGCTGCAGGGCGGCTCGTTCCTGTTCAACATGCGCGACAACGTCGACGCGATCTTCAACCAGCAGCGGCTGGACATCATGATCCTGCAGGTCGCGATCATCGGGATCATCGCGCTGGGCGTGACGCAGGTCATCATCATCGGGGGGATCGACCTGTCGTCGGGCTCGGTGGTGGGTGCCACAGCAATGATCGTGATGAGCTTTGCGCAGACCGCAATGGTCAACGGCAACCCCAACCCGAAGGCGATCTTCGGCGACTGGGCGATGGACCTGCCGGTGATCGTGCCGATTGTCGTGGGCCTGGCCTGCGGGCTTTTCACAGGTCTTATCAATGGCTTGCTTGTCGCCTACACCAAGATCCCGCCCTTTATCGCCACTCTGGGCGTCATGGTCAGCGCCCGGGGTGTCGCGCGCTGGTGGTCCAACGGCCAGCCGGTCAGCTTTCCGACCGAGACTTACGGCAGCCTCGCCAATGGTGACCTGCTCGGCGGGATGACCTTCGGGCTTCTGTCGTGGCAGGGCCAGAACCCCGCCGTGGTCTTTGTCGTGCTGGCGATCCTGTTCCACGTCATCATGACCTACACGCTTTATGGCAAGCGCAGCTATGCCATCGGCTCGAACGAGGCCGCCGCGCGGATGTCCGGCATCAACGTCGACCGTCACAAGGTGCTGGTCTATGCCATCGCGGGACTTCTGGCGGCGGTGGCGGCGGTGCTGCTGACGTCGAAGAACCTGACCGCGCAGGCCGGGATGGGGGTGATGTACGAACTCGACGCCATCGCCATGGCTGTGATTGGTGGCGTATCGCTGGCCGGGGGGCGCGGGTCGATCATCGGCACGGTGCTCGGTGCAGCGATCTTCTCCGTCATCATCTCCGGCTTCACCTCGGTAAAGCTCGACGCCTACTATCAGGAGATGGTCAAGGGCGCGATCATCGTCGGCGCCGTGGTGCTGGACCAGTGGCGGCAACGTCAGCGGGCGCGGGGGTAAGGGACATGTCGAAGATCATTCTGGAAACCCGTGGCCTGACCAAACACTACGGTGGGGTCCACGCGCTGGAAGACGCGAACTTCATCCTCCATGAGGGCGAGCATGTCGCCGTCGTGGGCGACAACGGGGCGGGCAAGTCCACATTCGTGCGCCAGGTCACGGCGGTGGAGCAGCGGACAAGCGGAGAGATCATCTTCGACGGTCAGCCTGTCAGTTTCTCGGGCCCGCTTGAGGCGCGGCAGGCGGGGATCGAAACGGTGTTCCAGACGCTGGCATTGGCCGACGACCTTGATGTGCCATCAAACCTGTTCCTGGGGCGCGAACTGTTCAAGTTCAAGTTGGGCCCGTTCTCCTGGCTCGACCGCAAGACTATGCGCGACCGGACGCTGGAGGCGCTGAAAACCACGGCGGTCAAGATCCCGAATGTCGACAACCCGATCCGCAATATGTCGGGTGGGCAGCGCCAGTGCGTCTCCATCGCGCGGACGGCGGCCTTTGCCTCGAAGCTCGTCATCATGGACGAACCGACGGCAGCCTTGGGCGTGCAGGAAACGGCGCAGGTCGAGAACATCATCCGCGGGCTGAAGGACCGGGGCATCCCGATGATCCTGATTTCGCACAACCTGCGGCAGGTGTTCGATCTGGTGGACCGCATCGTCTTCTTCCGCCGCGGCCGCATCGTCGCGAGCCTGCGGAAGGACGAAACCGACGGCAACGACATCGTCAGCTACATCACTGGCGTCAAAGGCGGATCGGACGCGGCCTATGCCTGACCATAAGGACACCGTCGCCGTCATCGCGGGCGGCACGCAAGGCTTGGGTCTGGCGATTGCCGAGGCGCTGGTGGCGGATGGCTGCAGGCGGCTGGTCGTCGCCGGTCGCCGGGTGGCCGAGGGCGAGGCCGCAGTGCATCGGCTGCGCGGCCTCGGGGCCGACGCGCATTTCCGGCGGACCGATATGGGTGTCGTCGAGGACGCCGTGGCGCTGGTGGACGACGCCGCGTCGCGCTTCGGTCGGGTGACGGCGATGGTCAACGCGGCGGCAACGACCGAGAGGGGCTCGATCCTCGACTGCTCGCCCGCCGACTTCGACAAGCACATCGCAGTCAACACGCGGGGGCCGTTCTTTGCCCTGCAGCGCTTTGCCCAGTTGGCGGTGGCAGGGAAGTACTCCGCCAGCGCCGTGAACATCCTGTCGATGGTGGTGCACTGCGGGCAGTCCTACCTCGCGCCGTATTCCGCATCCAAGGCGGCGCTGGCGAACATCACCAAGAACGCCGCCCAGGCGCTGCGGGGGCATCGCATCCGGGTCAACGGCATCAACTGCGGCTGGATGGACACCCCGGGTGAGGATGAGACGCAGCGGCGGTTTCACGGGGCACAGGATGGCTGGCTGCAGGCCGCCGAAGCGCGGCAGCCGATGGGAATGCTGGTGAAGCCCGCCCATGTCGCAGGGTTGGCCAGCTACTTGCTTTCCGACGCGTCTGGCGTGATGACCGGCGCATTGGTGGATTTCGATCAGAACGTCGCCGGGGCCTACCCGGAGTAAGGAGAGAAGATGACGATCAGGTTCGGGCTTCTGGGTGCGGGGCGCATCGGGAAGGTTCATGCGAAGGCGGTGACGGGCAATCCGGCCGCGACGCTGGTGGCGGTAAGCGATGCGATGCCGGCCGCCGCCCAGGCGATTGCCGACCAGTACGGTTGCGACGTGCGGACCATCGATGCGATTGCTTCGGCCAAGGATATCGACGCGGTGGTGATCTGCACCCCGACCGACACCCATGCCGACCTGATCGAGCAGTTCGTGAAGGCTGGCAAGGCGGTGTTCTGCGAAAAGCCGATCGATCTGTCCCTCGCCCGCGTGAAGCAGTGCCTGGAGGTCGTCCGCGCCCATAAGGGCA
>JBJTSJ010000517.1:0-2552 GCA_046076605.1 Tabrizicola sp. | reverse complement strand
ATCGTCCACCGCGACACGGTGGGGGCGCAGCAGTCGCGGTCCCCGGCCACGAAAGGCAACTGGATCACGATCCAGGTGATTTCGGGCCGGTCCGTCGCGACGCTTGGCACCGACCAGCCGCCTTTCCCGCCCATCGACGGCCTCGACGACGACGCGCGGATGGGCACCTATTTCACCGTCATCTTCCCCACCGTCCAGTTCGCGGTGGCGCAGGATTGCCTGTGGTGGCTGAACACGATCCCCGTGGCCGAGAACCGCACGATCCTGGAGGTCGGAGGCTGCTTCCCTGAAGATCGTCTCTCCCTTCCCGACTTCCAGGCGCGGGCGGAGCCCTACTACGACCGTTGGGAACGTGTCGCAAAGGAGGACGTCGGCATACTGGAGAAGCAGCAGCGCGCCTTGGGCTCGGCGCTCTACCGGCCGGGGCCTCTGTCCTGGCGTGACGATATGGTGCAGGCGATGGGCCTTTGGGTGGTGGACCGGCTGGGGCTCTAGCCCTGCGGCGTCATCGCCTTGCGCTGGCGGGCGCGTTCAAGGCCCAGCTTCCGCTCGCGCCAGATGATAAGAATGCCTGCGGTGACGATCAGCGCCGCGCCGCCCAGCATCGGCAGCGTCGGGACCTCGGCAAAGACGAAGTAGCCGATCCCCAGCGCGAAGATCATCGAGGCATAGTCGAAGGGTGCCACCAGTGACGCATCCGCCTCACGGTAGCTGGACGTCAGAAGAATCTGGCCCAGCCCACCCAAAAGCCCTGCGCCCACAAGCGTTATCGCCTCGCGCGGGGTGGGCCAGACCCAACCGAAGGCCAGGGTCGTCAACGACAATGCGGTTGCGGTGACGGAAAACCAGAAAACGATGGCCGAGGTCTGTTCGGTGTTCACCAGCTTCCGCACAAAGACCTGCGCCAGCGCCGCGAAGACCGCCCCGCCAAGGACCAGCATCGCCCCCAGGGCCTCGGCGATGCTCGCCGTCTCGGGGTCGATGGACAGGCGCGGGGCAAGGACGATCAGGACACCGATCATCCCCAGGATGACGGCCGAGATGCGGAAGGCCCGCACCTCCTCGCCCAGGAACATCGCGGCAAAGACCACGGTCAGCAGGGGCGCGGCGTAGCCGATGGCGGTGACTTCGGGGAGCGGAAGGTAGCCCAGGCCCGCGAAGCCGAGGCCCATTGCCATGGTGCCTACCACCCCGCGCCAGACGTGGCAGAGGGGTTGGACGGTCTTGAGGCCCGTCGACAGCTCTTTCCGCCAGGCGAGCCAGGCCATGATGACCGGGATCGCGAAGAAGGACCGGAAGAAGACCGCCTGCCCCGCCGGAACGTGTTGGGCCGTCGACTTGATCAGGCTGGCCATCACGATGAACACCATCACCGAAGCCAGTTTCAGGGCAATGCCGCGCAGGGGGCGCATTCCGATACTCTTGCTTTTGCTTTGGCAGTTTCAGGCCGAAGGCTATGGACGCCGGGCCTTGCTTGAGTTTCCCTGTTCGGAAAGGAGAAGACCATGCCCAAAGCGCCGCTTGCCGACAGAATTGATCAGGGCCGCGGGGTTGCGCCTGCCGATCTGGTGCTGAAGGGGGGGCGGGTGTTCGACCTGATCACCGGGGACCTCGTGGAAACCGACGTGGCAATCTGCGGCGACACCATCGTGGGCGTGTTCGGCAGCTACCACGGCCGTCGCGAGATCGACGTGTCGGGCAAGGTGCTGGTGCCGGGGTTCATCGACACGCATCTGCATGTGGAAAGCTCTCTCGTCACGCCGCACGAATTCGACCGCTGCGTGACGCCGCGCGGGGTGACGACGGCGATTTGCGACCCGCATGAGATCGCGAATGTCTGCGGGGTGAAGGGGATACGCTTCTTCCTTGAGTCCGCGTCTCAGCTGGTCATGGACCTGCGGGTGCAGCTGTCATCCTGTGTGCCCTCGACCCATATGGAGACCACCGGCGCGCGGTTGGTGGCCTCGGACCTGGTGCCCTTCATGGACCACCCCAAGGTGATCGGGCTGGCGGAGTTCATGAACTATCCCGGCGTCTTGATGAAGGACCCGGAGTGTCTGGAGAAGCTGCAGGCCTGCCAGGGCCGCCACATCGACGGGCATTCGCCGCTTTTGCGGGGGAACGACCTGAACGGGTATATCTCGGCGGGTATCCGGACGGAGCATGAGGCGACGACCTTCGACGAGGGGTTGGAGAAGCTGCGCAAGGGGATGCGGGTGCTGATCCGGGAGGGGTCGGTGTCGAAGGACCTTCATGCGCTGGCGGGGCTGCTGACGGAGAGGTTCTCGCCCTACCTGTGCCTGTGTACCGACGATCGGAACCCCTTGGACATCGGGGAGCATGGGCATCTCGACTACATGATCCGGACGGCGATCCAGCTGGGCGCGCCGCCGCTGGCGGTGTATCGGGCGGCCTCGCTGTCGGCGGCGGAGGCTTTCGGGCTGAAGGACCGCGGGCTGATCGCGCCGGGGAAGCGGGCGGATGTGGTGGTGATCGACTCGCTGGAAGGCTGCCATGCCTCGCTGGTGCTGGCGGGGGGCGTGGTGGCCGAT
>JBJTSJ010000516.1:0-2686 GCA_046076605.1 Tabrizicola sp. | reverse complement strand
CCATCGGCCCGCTGATGATCGTGGTGATCTATTCCTTCCTGGAGGCCGGGACGCACGGCAACGTGGTCTGGAACTTCTCGACCGAGGGCTGGTCGCAGATCCTGTGGACCAAGGATATCTTCACCGACAGCTATGTCCTGGCCGATGCGCATCTGACGATCCTGTGGCGGTCGGTGAAACTGTCGCTGCTGACGACGGTCTTCACCTTCATCGTCGGCTTTCCGACCGCATGGTTCATCGCGACAAGGCCCCCCAAGGCGCGCGCCCTCTGGCTCTTCCTGATCACCATTCCGTTCTGGACCAACCTTTTGATCCGGACCTACGCGATCAACGAGGTGATCCGGAACGAGGGCCTGCTGAACCTGATCCTTCTGAAGCTCGGCGTGATCTCGGAACCGCTGAAGATCATCTACACCGACATCGCGATCTTCACCGGCATGACCTATGTCTACCTGCCGCTGATGGTGCTGCCCTTGTTCGCCGCCATCGACCGGTTCGACATGCGGCTTCTGGAAGCGGGCTATGATCTTTACGCCAGCCGCTGGCAGGTCCTGCGCCGGGTGATCCTGCCCATCGTCAAGCCGGGGATCATTGCCGGGTCCATCCTGGTCTTCGTGCCCTCGCTGGGGGCCTATGTCACGCCGCGCGTTTTGGGCGGTGGCAAGCAGATGATGCTGGGCAACCTGATCGAGCTGCAGTTCGGGCAGGGCAAAAACTGGCCGCTTGGCGCCGCACTGTCGCTGACGCTTCTGGTGATCGTGACGATCGCGCTTCTATACTACGTCAAGGTCGCGAATGGAGACCGGAAGGATGGCTGACCGCGGCTTTTCCGTCTCGCGCCTGCCGGGCTTTGCGACCATCGCCCTTGTGGCCTTCCTGGCGCTGTACATCCCGATTCTGACCCTGGTCATTTTCAGCTTCAACTCTGAAGTCACCATGGGCGTCTGGGGCGAGTTCTCGCTGGACTGGTACGCCAAGGCCTGGGCGAACGACGATGTGAAGGACGCGACCCTGCGATCCTTGACCATCGCGGGGTTTGCTGCCGTCTTTTCCACCACCCTTGCGACCATGGCTGCACTTGGCACCACGCGGAGGGCGGCGTTCAAGGGGCAGACCCTGATCTATGTGGCGATCAACCAGCCGCTGATGGTGCCGGAAATCGTCACTGCCGTTGCGCTGATGATCGTCTTTGGCCTGATCAAGACGGTGACCGGCATCCATGGCCTGGGCTACCTGATCCTGGCCCACACCGCCTTCTGCATCCCCTTCGCCTACCTGCCGATCCGGGCGCGGCTGGAAGGCATGGACCTGACGCTGGAAACCGCCGCCGCCGATCTGTACGCCACGCCCTGGGCCACCTTCCGCCGGGTGACCCTGCCGCTTCTGATGCCCGGCATCATTGCGGGTGCCATGCTGGCATTCGTCGTCAGCCTGGACGACGTGGTCATCACAGAATTCGTAAAATCGGCCGGGCAGGACACCCTGCCCACCTATATGCTGGGCCAGCTGCGCCGCCAGCTGACGCCCGAGATCAACGCCATTTCGACGGGCCTTCTGCTGATCACCGTCCTGTTGCTGACCGCGTTCTTCCTACTGACGCGCAAGAAAGACTGAAACCAACCGGGAGACGAAAATGAAAAGAATCCTTACCGCGACTGCGCTTCTGTTGGCCTCCACCGGGCTCGCCTCGGCCGAGGGCACGCTGCAGCTTTACAACTGGGGCAACTACACCAGCCAGGAACTTCTGGACAAATTCGAGAAGGAAACCGGCATCAAGGTGACGGTGACCGATTACGATTCCAACGACACCGCGCTGGCCAAGATCGAAGCCGGCGGCCATGGCTTCGACCTCGTCGTGCCCTCGGCCAACTATGTCCCGATCTTCGTCGAGAAGGGCCTGGTGACCGAGCTTGACCTGTCCAAGCTGCCCACCCATTCGAACATCGCGCCGGAATGGATGAACGTGGAATGGGACCCGGGCCGCAAGTTCTCGGTCCCGTGGCAGTGGGGCACGACCGGGGTGGCGGTGAACACCAAGGTCTATGGCGGCGACATCAACACCTCGGCCGTCTGGCTTGAGGTTCCGGACGAGCTGAAGGGCAAGCTGAACGTCGTGCCCGAGATGATGGACATCATTGGCCTGGCCACGATGTACCACGGGGGCGAGCTCTGCTCCG
Organism: Tabrizicola sp.; assembly: GCA_046076605.1. Lineage (GTDB taxonomy): Bacteria > Pseudomonadota > Alphaproteobacteria > Rhodobacterales > Rhodobacteraceae > Tabrizicola. Next base: position 509 of record JBJTSJ010000516.1, on the reverse strand, counting down.
AGGACCTCGAAGTCCTGAAGAAAGTCCGGGACTCGCTGATGGCGGCAAAGCCGAACTGGATTTCGATGGACTATGGCGCGACCGAGAACATGTCGAACAACAACTGGGCGGCCTCGGTCAACTGGAACGGCTCGTCCATGCGCATCCGCCTGGCCAACCCGGACGTGGCCTACGGCTATCCGCGCGAAGGCTACATCATGTGGATGGACAGCGTGATGCTGTTGAAGGATGCGCAGAACGTCGAGGAGGCCTACAAGTTCCTCGACTTCATCACCAAGCCGGAAAACGCGGCGCTGATTTCCAACTTCGCGCGCTATGCCAACGGGATTTCCGGGTCAGAGGCCTTCATGGACCCCGAAATGACCACCGCGCCAGAGGTCGTGATCCCGGAAGAGTTCAAGGCGGCCGGGCATTTCTACCCGATCTGCAACGAGAAATCGCGCGAATACATGACCGCGATCTGGACGGAATTGATGAAGTAACCACCGCTTGACACAAGAATGCCGGGG
>JBJTSJ010000515.1:0-7821 GCA_046076605.1 Tabrizicola sp. | reverse complement strand
GTGGGCGGCTTGGTTCTGGGGCGGGCCATCGACCTTGGCCGCGGGCTTGGGGCCGCGCAGATCGGGTTTGCGGCGATTGCCGTGGCTGCGATGGCCCGACTGTTCGGCTGGCCCGTGCCGGTTCTGGCGGTCGCGGCCAATGCGGCGGCGGCACTGGCCTGGCCGCTTTATGCGACGGCGTTCAATGCCCGGGTCTACAACCTGGCGCGGCAGTCGCCCTGTCCCTTGCGGTTCCACATCGTGGCCGAAGGCGGTTGGGACCTCGGCACCTGCCTGTCCTGCCTTGGGGCTGCTGCGCTTTTGTACCTGGGCTTCGACTACCACCTGCCGCTGGCCATCGGGGTCCTCGCCTGTGGGCTGGGTTATCTCACGATTGCCCGCACGTTTCGCCCAATGGTCGACGCGGCGCAGTGAAGCCCTTTCCCAACCCGCTTAGGGGCGCTACATCGGGTGCAACGGAACGGGGGACAGGATCATGGCCGAGGACGGGTTGAACAGCTTCATGACGGGGCCGGATGAGCAGGGCCGCTTTGGCCTGTTCGGCGGGCGGTTCGTGTCGGAAACCCTGATGCCGCTGATCCTGGAGCTGGAAGAGCGCTACAACCACGCCAAGACCGACCCGAGTTTCTGGGCCGAGATGGACGATCTGTGGAAGCACTATGTCGGCCGTCCGTCTCCGCTGTATTTCGCGCCGCGGCTGACCGAACATCTGGGCGGCGCCAAGGTCTACATGAAGCGCGACGAGCTGAACCATACCGGTGCGCACAAGATCAACAACGTGCTGGGGCAGATCATCCTGGCGCGGCGGATGGGCAAGACGCGGATCATCGCGGAAACCGGGGCGGGGCAGCATGGCGTTGCGACCGCGACGGTCTGCGCGAAGTTCGGCCTCAAGTGCGTGGTCTATATGGGCGCGCATGACGTGGAACGGCAGGCGCCGAACGTGTTCCGGATGAAGCTCCTGGGGGCCGAGGTGATCCCGGTGACCTCTGGCCGCGGCACGCTGAAGGACGCGATGAACGACGCGCTGCGGGATTGGGTGACGAACGTCCGCGACACCTTCTACTGTATCGGGACGGTGGCGGGCCCGCATCCCTATCCGGCGATGGTGCGGGATTTCCAGTCGATCATCGGCAAGGAGGTCCGCTGGCAGCTGGCCGAGCAGGAGGGCGATGGGCGTCTGCCCGACGTGGTCGTCGCGGCCATCGGTGGCGGGTCGAACGCGATGGGCCTGTTCTATCCGTTCCTCGATGATCCCTCGGTGCGGATCGTGGGGGTAGAGGCGGGCGGCAAGGGTGTCGATGACCGGATGGAGCATTGCGCATCCCTTACTGGCGGGCGGCCGGGTGTGCTGCATGGCAACCGGACCTACCTTCTGCAGGACGCCGATGGGCAGATCCTTGAGGGGTTCAGCATCAGCGCGGGCCTGGATTACCCCGGCATCGGGCCGGAGCATTCCTGGCTGCATGACGTGGGCCGCGCGGAGTATGTCAGCATCACCGACGCCGAGGCGCTGGAGGCGTTCCAGCTGTGCTGCAGGCTGGAGGGCATCATCCCGGCGCTGGAGCCTAGCCATGCCCTGGCGCAGGTGATGAAGCTGGCCCCGACGCTGCCCAAGGACCAGATCATCGTGATGAACATGTGTGGCCGGGGCGATAAGGACATCTTCACGGTGGCCAAGCACCTGGGTGTGCAGATGAAGGTCTGATGACCCGAGTCCCAAAGTCCGTCGAAAGCCCGCAGCATTGCGTTGCGGGCTTTTTTCATCGGGCGATTCGTCCCAGGTTGTGGGTCAAGGGCGCTTTCCGCCAGGACTCTGGCCCTTGATCCCGCTGTTACGCATAAACTTGGGTTTAGACGCGCAAACCCGTGGCCTATGCGCCCGGCAGTAAACCCCAGTCCAATGGTCAGGGCGGCGAAAAGGGCGCTTTCTCCTCCCATGCTCTCGACGGTGGTCATTCGGCCCCTGGACGAGCTGGAACCGGAACCTGAGGGAGAACACCCGATGAAACTGAGAACGAGACTTCTGACCTACACAGCGGCGCTTGCCCTGTCGGCTGGCGCGGCATTCGCGGCCATCGATGGCAAGCAACTGGCGGATGACTATCTGGCCAAGGGCTTTACCTATGTGGAAGTGAAGATCGGCCTGACCCAGACCAAGGTGGAAGCCGTCAAGGGTGATCGCAAGGTCGAGGTCATCTACGACAACGAAACCGGCGACATCATCAAGCAGGAAGAAGAAGCCGCCGATGCCGAATACCGGGACCGGACGGGCGTCGAGATCAAGACCGTCAAGAAAGACTTTGAAGACGACGAGGACGATGACGACGACGATCATCACGGGTCGGATCACGACGATGACGACGATGACGATGATGACGACGATGATGATGATGACGACGACGATGATGACGACGATGGCGATGACAACAGCGGCAAGGGCGGTGGCGACGACTGAGGCGCCGTGCCGTGACGCAAGCGAAAGCCCCGGTCTTGCCGGGGCTTTCGGCATGGAACATAGTTGGCCGACAATGATCGGGGTGTCGAAATGAAACGGCGGACGTTTCTCTCCGGACTGGCAGCGGGTCTCGCCCTGGCGACACCGGCGTTTTCAAATGAGGTTGTCGACAGCATCGTCCGGCAGCTGAAGCGGCTAGGGTTTAGCGGCATCCAGCAGGAACGCACCCTCTTGGGTCGGGTCCGCATTACCGGCAGCCGCGGTGACGGCAGCCGCGAGATCATCGTCAACCCGAACAGCGGTGAAATCCTGCGTGATCTCTGGTCGCCGAAAAGCGGCAAGGACGGCAGGGTGGCGATCATTGATGACCATGGGTCTCGGTCGGGCCGCGGCCACGACGATGATGACGATGATGACGACGATGATGATGACGATGACAACAGCGGTTCGGGTGGGGGCAACAGCGGTTCGGGGGGCGGTGACGATGACTGATCCGCGCATCTGCCGTCGGCCCACCAGGTGAAACGCGCCGCCCCCTTCATCGCGATCTTCGTGATTCAGGCCCTGTGCGCCTTCTTCTTCGTGTCCGACATCCTGTCTTCGGTGCTGGGCATCCGCAGTACCCCCATCAGCTGGGAAATGCGCGAGGCGCTGGAAGTCGGTGCATCGCTGGGCCTGATCCTGGGAGTGGTGGTTGGCGGACTGATGTTGCGCCGCGCGCTGAAGGAACGTCATCGCGCCGAAGAGCAGTTGCGGCGCGCATCCGGGGCCTTTGCCGATCTGTTGCAGGACAGGTTCCAGGAGTGGGGTCTGACGCCGTCGGAAAGCGATGTGGCGCTGTTTGCCATCAAGGGCATGTCGACGGCCGAGATCGCCCAGCTGCGATCCACCAGCGAAGGCACGGTCAAGGCGCAGACCAATGCGATCTATCGCAAGGCGGGCGTGACCGGGCGGCCGCAGCTGTTGTCGCTGTTCATCGAGGACCTGATGCGCGATGACGGGTCGATCCGCCCGATGCAGGAGCCCGTGCCGAAGGCGGCCGTTTCAGCGAAGTGACGGCGGTGCGCTTTCGGCGTCTTGCATCCCGAACACCAGGCCCCGCCCGATCCGGTGGGCCAGCGCTGACCAGGCGGCGGCGGTCTCTGGCGGAAGCTCACGCTTGAGGACAGAGTCGAAGAGGCCGAGCCAGACATCGAACATCCCGAGCCGGACATTCCCGGCGGCACGGTGCACGGCCAGCGGGTTTCCGTCGTAGCTGCGTTCGTGCAGGATCGCGTTCCGCCAGAAGCGGGTGATCTTCGCCTCGTGGGCGGGCCAGTCGCGGACATGGGCCGCAAAGACGGGGCCGAGGCCGGGGTGTTCGCGGATGCAAGCGTAGAAGGTCGCGACGACGCGTGCGATCTGGTCTTCGGTCACGTCAAAGCGGGGCGGGATCATGGGACAGGTGTCGCGCCGGACGGAGGGCCCGTCTACCCCGTCAGTCGGTGGCGTATTGCCGCAGGATGTCGAGGGACACGACCGCAAGGGTGGCCTGGTGCGTCGCTGCAAGGCGGACCTGAGGGGCCGCGCCTTCCTCATGTGCCTGAAGGAACCGGCTGGCGCAGAGACACCACTGGTCGCCCGGCTTGAGGCCCTTGAACCCGTATTCGGGCCGCGGGGTGGAAAGATCGTTGCCGAGGTACTTCGAAAGCGCCAGAAACTCTTCGGTCATCAGGGCGCAGACGGAATGCAGGCCGCGGTCCATGGGTCCGGTGTTGCAGCAACCGTCGCGGAAGAAACCGGTGACCGGGTTGGTCGAGCAGGGCTGCAGGTCCTGACCAAGGACGTTGAGAGACGGCAGTTTCATCGGGTCAGCATGGCAGGTCGGGCTGCAAGTGTCCAGTGATGCCCACAGTAGACATCGGCATCGATGAAAGCAAAATCAGATACTTGGCTGTAAGTGTTCAGGATTTGTGAACCAAGTGCGTTCCCGGGGTGGTGCGGTCCGCAAGGTTGGGGAGCCCTGCAATCGGCGGGATCAGATCACCGGAAACCAGAGCCGACAGGATGCGCGGCAACGGCCAGCTGCGCGAAAGGGGGGAAAGGAACCTGTCGCGCAGGGCGGGCAGGACGCGACTGTGCGATTGGTATTGCGGAGTGAAGGCGGCCGAGAGGGTCTGGTAAAGACCAAGGTGCCATCGACGTGAGCGGTGATAGGCCGGGAGCGCCTCGTCCAGCGGAAGGTGCAGCATCCGGGAAAGGGCGAAAGCGTCGAGGAGCGCCATGTTCGCGCCCTGGCCAAGCTGGGGGCTGGCGCGGTGGGCGGCGTCGCCGATGTGGACCAGGCGGGGGCCGTAGGGCCGGCGCAGCGTGCCATGGCTGTAGCGGGCGGGGGTGAGCTGGCCCTTGTCGGTGATGTGGTCGAGGAAGGGGCCATGGCGGGCCAGAAGGTGGCGACCTCGGTCTTCCAGCTGTCGAGGGGTTTTTCAGGCCAGTCATCAAATTCGGCGCTGGAGAGCGACCAGAAGACGGCGGCCCTTGGCGTGGGGTCGTCGGGCAGGCAGCCGATGGGCAGGATGCCCGCCATGCGGGAGGCGCGGTGGTAGCGTTGGCGAAGCTCGGTCCGGGGCAGATCCGTTGCAGGCCAGGGAACATGCGCCCAGACGGCGCCAAACGGGAGCGGTCTTGCAGAAAGGGGGGAGAGTCTGGAGCCCGCCCCCGATGCGTCGATGATCAGGTCGAAGGGTCCGTGTTCGCCCGCTTCGGTGATGAGGTGGATGCCGGTGGGTGTCTCGCGGGTGCCGGTGGCGGTATGACCGGTGGAGGGAGTGACCCCGGCGCGAGCCGCAGCTTGCCAGAGGCAGTGGAAAAGCGCCGCCCGGTGCATCGCAAGGCCGGGCTGGTGGGGGCGATAGCTGACATCAAGTGCCGTGCGCTGGCCGGAATGGCCGAGCATCCGGGTGACCGGGGCGCCGAGGGCGCGCGCCTCATCCCTGGCGCCGAGGGCGTCGAGCACGGCCAGGCCGACGGGTTGGACGACGAGGCCGGAGCCGAGGGGTTTGGGCGTTTCGAACCGCTCGAAAAGGGTGATCGCGTGGCCGTCGCGGGCCAGGAGGGCGGCTGCGGCGAGGCCACCCATGCCGGCCCCGGAGATGGCGATCCTGTGCGTCATGGGGTGCATGGGTGGCAGGGGATCTTCGGTCTGGCAAGAGCGCAGGAGGTCGCGGACGGTTTTTGAATTGAGCGCTGGCGCGCGCGCCTTTTGTCTCGTCGTCGGGCTTCGCCTCCTCCTCGGGCGTTGGGGGCGCTTCGCCCCCCAAACCCCCCGAGAGTATTTGTGTCATGGGCAAGAGCGGGGGCAGGGCCGGGCTGGACCGTTGGCGGGGCTTTGTCTATAAGGCCGCGCATGCAGATGTGGTGGGTCGTTCCTTCGCGAATTACGTGCCCGGCGGGCTGAGGCCCGGCCGGGTTTGTCGTCTTGCCGCTGGCCCGGTCCGGGCCGACCTGCCCCTGATTTGAGGTTTCCCTGCCATGTGCGCCGATACCGCCGCTCCCGTCGATTACCGTGACACCGTCTTCCTGCCCGAGACCGCCTTCCCGATGCGGGCGGGCCTGCCTCAGCGTGAGCCAGAGTGGCTGGCGCGGTGGGAGCGGATCGGGGTCTATGACCGGCTGCGGTCGTCTGCTGCTGGGCGGGCTCCGTTCGTGCTGCACGACGGACCGCCCTATGCGAACGGGCACCTCCACATCGGCCATGCGCTGAACAAGGTGCTGAAGGACATGGTGGTGCGGTCCCAGCAGATGATGGGTCGCGACGCGCGCTATGTGCCGGGCTGGGACTGTCACGGGTTGCCGATCGAGTGGAAGATCGAGGAGCAGTATCGGGCGAAGGGGTTGAACAAGGACGACGTTGACACGGTCGCCTTCCGGCAGGAGTGCCGCAAGTTCGCGGAAGGCTGGATCGATGTTCAGAGGGAAGAGTTCAAGCGTCTTGGGGTGACGGGGAAGTGGGACCGGCCGTACCTCACGATGGACTATCACGCCGAGGCCGTGATCGCGGACGAATTCATGAAGTTCGTCATGAACGAGAGCCTGTATCAGGGCTCGAAGCCGGTGATGTGGTCTCCGGTCGAGAAGACCGCGCTCGCCGAGGCGGAGGTGGAGTATCACGACCATACCAGCCATCAGGTCTGGGTGCGGTTTAGTGTGATCCATGGGGATGCCGTCTTCACCAAGACGCCGACAGATGTGGTGATCTGGACGACGACGCCCTGGACCATCCCGCAGAACCGGGCAGTCGCCTTCGGGCCGGAGATTGCCTACGGGCTTTACGAGATCATCGGGCGGCCCGAGGACAGCAGTGCGACCATCGGGCACCGGGTGGTGCTGGCGGACAAGCTGGCCGACGCTGTGCTTGCGCAGGGCAAGCTGTTGGGGCCGGACATGGTGCGGCGGCTGTGCGATGTCTCGGCGGATGACCTGAAGGGCATGGTGCTGGCGCATCCGTTCCGGGGTGTCGAGGGCGGCAATGGCGAGTGGGACTATGACGTGCCCATGCTCCCTGGCGATCACGTCACCGACGATGCGGGGACGGGGTTTGTACATACGGCTCCGTCGCACGGGGATGACGACTATCAGCTGGGCGTGAAGTTCGGGCTGCCGATGACCTACAACGTCGAGGCGGACGGGTCGTATCGGGCCAACCTGCCGCTGTTCGGCGGGCAGCACATCATCACTCCCGATGGCAAGGAGGGGACGGCGAATGTGTCGGTCATCAAGCAGCTGGCCTATTCCGGCGCTCTGTTCGCCAAGGCGAAGCTGAAGCATTCCTATCCGCATTCCTGGCGGTCAAAGGCCCCCGTCATCTACCGGAATACTCCGCAGTGGTTCGTGGCCATCGACCGGGCGCTGGATGATGGGATGACGACCTATGGCGACACGATCCGCAAGCGGGCGCTGAACTCGATCAATCAGCTGGTGGAGTGGACGCCTTCGACCGGGCGGAACCGGCTGCATTCGATGATCGAGGCGCGGCCCGACTGGGTGCTGTCCCGCCAGCGCGCCTGGGGCGTGCCGCTGACCTGTTTCGTGAAGAAGGGAGCGCTGCCGACGGAGGCGGACTTCCTTTTGCGCAACGCCGAGGTCAATGCTCGGATCAAGGCGGCGTTTGAAGCTGAGGGCGCCGATGTTTGGTATGTGCAAGGATTCAAGGAGCGTGTGCTCGACGGAATCGTGAACGCGCAGGATGATGAACAGGTCTACGACGTGCTGGACGTCTGGTTCGACTCCGGCTCCACGCATGCCTTCGTGCTGAGAGATCGGGAGGACGGGTCGGCGGACGGTCTGGCGGACCTGTATCTGGAAGGCACCGACCAGCATCGCGG
>JBJTSJ010000514.1:0-6066 GCA_046076605.1 Tabrizicola sp. | reverse complement strand
GTCAGGTGGTTGAAGCGCCAGCGGCGGAAGTAGTCCTCGAAGTCCACCAGCTTTTCGGCCAGTTCATAGGCCTGCCAGTTCGCGGCGGGGTCGCGGTAGACGGCTGCCCAGGCGGCCTCGACCCCCGGATGTGTAGTCCAGGGCTGGCGGAGGTCGCGGGTGGGGATTTCCGCAGGGACCGGGTGACCTTGGGGGGCGAGGTAACGGAGCGCTTCGTCGTAAAGGGGCGGGCGGGCGAGTTCGCCCTCAAGCCGCGCGGTCAGGTCGGGGCGGTGGGCGTGGGGCTTCAGCATCGCAAGGTTGCGGTTGCCGACGGCGTATTCGATCAGCCGGTACTGCCAGGACTGGAAGCCCGAGGACTGGCCGAGCGTTTCGCGAAAGGTCGTGTAGTCCGAGGGCGTCATGGTGCGCAGGACGTCCCAGGCAGAGTTCAGCTGTTCAAAGATCCGTGCCACGCGGGCCAGCATCTTGAACGCCTCTTGCACGCGGTCGGCAGCGATCATCCTGCGCGCGGCGTCCAACTCGTGCAGCGCAAGGCGCATCCAAAGCTCGGAGGTCTGGTGCTGAATGATGAACAGCATCTCGTCATGCGCGTCCGACAAGGGCTGTTGCGCGCCAAGGATGCGGTCGATCTGCAGGTAGTCGCCATAGGACATGCGGCCGTCGAAGGCCATTTGCGCGCCATCCTCGGCGGGGTTGAAGGGGCAGGTGGTCATGGTGGTCTCCGATGTGAAAGGGGGTTTCAGGAACGGAGAGCAGACTTTCGGTTGAGGATCGACAGGTTGCCGATGCGCCGCCACTGGGCGACCCAGCCGGAGGGGCGGCAGACGGGGGGCAGGGTCAGTTGCCGCATGGCAGGCCCAGGGCGCGGCAAGTTTCCGGGGTCATGCGACGGTCGGGTGCAGCGGCGTCGGCGATGCCCATCCCGCCGACATAGCCGAGGACGGCCCAGGACATGCCCGCAGCCTCGGCGGCAGTGCGCTTGTCGGCAAGGAAGGCGTGATACCAGTCGCGCGGATAGGACCGGCCGTCGATGCTGTGCAGCGCGCCGAATTCGCCCAGGAACAGCCGGTCGCGGGGGATGCCGTGCTCGTCAGCCCAGGCGGCCGCGCGGTCGATCTCGGCGGTGACTATGCTGTCAGGGTAGGCGCGGTAGTCGGCGATGGCATTGTCGATCAGATCAGCATCGGCCTGACCTTCTTCTGCAGCCATGCGGTCCTTGGCGGCAGAGGCAAGGCGGGCGCCAAGCTCTTCTGTCACGGCAGAAGGCGGATAGGGCAGGTCCCAGACATACTTCTCGGGCGCCGAGGACCAGGTCGCGCCCTGATGGCTGAAGAGGAACGGCTCGTAGCTGTGGAAGGTCCAGAGCACATTGTCATCCGCGATCAGGCTTGGGTCGAGGCTGGCCAGCGCATTGGCCTGACCCCAGCAGGCCCCGGTCAGGACGAAGGTCAGGTCGGGTGCTGCGGCACGCGCGGCGGTCCGCAGTTCGGCCTGCATCCCCGGCCAGCGCGGCGGGGCCCCGGCATAAACGGCTTCGCAGTCGAAGCTGGGCTCGTTCAGGAATTCAAGCGCGACGCGGTCCTGTGGCAGGGTGGCCAGGTCGCTGGCCAGGCGAGTGACCAAGGCCACGTAGTCGGGCCAGAGGCCTTCCAGGATGTCTTCAATCCCGCCGGTTTCGTCGCCACGGGTCAGAGGGTGGAGATCGACGACGACCTTCAGCCCGGCATCCAGCGCCATCTGGGTCGCGGTGTGGATGCCCGCGATCAGCCGGTCCTGCTCTGCCCCAGGGCCATAGGCTAGCATCGGGCCGGGATCGATCGGCATGCGGACGAAGTCGAAGCCCTGCACGGCCAGCACCTCCAGCATCCGCGGCGTGACCTCGCGCTGCCAATCCGGGTAGGGGTCGAGGTAGGATGGGTCTTCCAGCATCGCGCTGATGCTGGGCCATTCGATCCAGAGCCCAAGGTTCACCCCGCGCTTGAGGCTGACCGGTTCGGCCAGCGCCGCACCGGGCAGGATCAGGGCAAGGGCAAGGGCGCGGAGCATCGGGGTCCTTTGGCGTCAAGTGACTTTGGCGCGTTGCTTGAACTCTGGCTTGTCCCACGTGCCATAGTCCATGATCCGGGCCAGCACGGATACTGCCCGGGCAACGTCGTCCTCGTCGATATACAAGGGCGTGAAGCCAAAGCGCAGGATGTCGGGGGCGCGGAAGTCACCGATGACGCCCTCGGCGATCAGGGCCTGCATGATGGCATAGCCTTCCGGGTGGCGGAAGCTGACCTGGCTGCCGCGCATCAGGTGCGACCGGGGGGTGGCGAGTTGCAGCATCGGCGCGCGGGTCTCGACCCCCTTGATGAACTGGTCCTGCAGGCGCAGCGATTGGGCGTGGACCGTGCGCAGGTCGATGCCATCCCAGACATCCAGCGCGGCCTCCAGTGCCGCCAGCTGCAGGACCGGGGGCGTGCCAACGCGCATCCGTTCAATCCCCGCGCCGGGGCGGTAGGACAGGTCGAAGGCGAAGGGCGCCTCGTGCCCCAGCCAGCCGGACAGGGCGGGGCGGGCGGTATCGGCGTGGCGGGGGGCCACATAGATGAAGGCCGGGCCCCCGGGGCCGGAGTTCAGGTACTTGTACGTGCAGCCCACTGCGAAATCGGCCTTGGCCGCCGTCAGGTCCACCGGGATCGCGCCCGCGCTGTGCGCCAGGTCCCAGATCGTCAGCGCCCCCATCTCATGCGTGCGGCGGGTGATGTCGGTCATGTCGTGGCGGCGGCCGGTGCGATAGTCGACCTCGGTGATCATGGTCACGGCGACGGTGTCGTCGATGGCGGCCATCACCTCCTCCGGCGCGACGGTCTTCAGCCGGTACTGGCCGCCCAAGGTCCGGCACAGCCCTTCGGCCATGTAAAGGTCCGACGGAAAGTTGCCGGTGTCGGACAGGATCACCCGGCGCTTGGGGTTCAGCTCCAAGGCCGAGGCGAGCGCCTGGTAGACCTTGATCGACAGGGTGTCGCCCATGACCACGGTGCCGGGGGCCGCGCCGATCAGCTTGCCGATCCGGTCGCCGATCAGGCCGGGCTGCGCCATCCACCCGGCCTTGTTCCAGCCGCGGATCAGCATTTCCGCCCATTCCTCGGTCATCACCCGCGCCATGCGGTCCGGCGCGGTCTTGACCATCGGACCCAATGAGTTGCCGTCCAGGTAGACGACCCCTTTCGGCAGGTGGAAACGGGCCTTGGTCGCGGCAAAGTCGATGGGCATGGCGGGGCTTTCTGGAGTCCTTCGGGGTTCTGCGATCATTGTAGTGGTTCCGAAACAATTTCAAGCTTGAAATTTCTCTGGCTTGTCGGCGGCGGGCCACTGCGCAAGATTGGCGGCATGAGACATGACCGCATTGTCGAGACGCCAGATGGAAGCCGGGCGGACCCGTTCGCCCCGGGGTTGGTCCGCCTGCGCCAGGCGGTAAGGGCCGAGTTCCGCGCCGTGGTGGGCGAGGTTTCGGTGATACTGCGGGTGGAGCAGGGGCGCAAACTCGTGCGCGGCGCGCTGGTGGGGGAGGTTGGGCCGGGCGGTCTGGCGCTGTTGCCGGCAGGCCTGCCGCTGGATGTCGAGAACCATCCCGCAGCCGCTGGCCCCTACCGCGCGACGGCGATCCTGATCCCGCCGTTACTTGCCGCCCCTCGGGGGCTGTCGCGGGCCTTCCGCTGCGAAGATGCCCGGGCCGGGGCCGCCTTTGACCGGGCGCTGGACCTGTTGCGCCGCCCGGCGGTGCCGCAGGCGATCCGCGACCATGCGGTGCTGGAGGTCCTCTTGTGGCTCGACGCTGCCGGGGTGCGCCTGCCGCCTCCCGCGCCGCCGGGCTTTGTCGACCGGGTGCGGGCGCTTTTGTCGGCGGATCTGGCGCGCGACTGGACGGCGGATGTCGTGGCCCAGGCGCTGGCGGTCAGCGAGGCGACCCTGCGCCGCAGGTTGGCGGGGGAGGGTGGGTTCGCCGTCTTGCTGGCCGACCTGCGGATGAATCGGGCCTTGGGCTTGTTGCAGGGGACGGACTTGCCCGTAGCGGTGATCGCCGGAGAGGTCGGCTATGCCTCGCCCTCACGCTTTGACTGCGGTTCCGGGCGCGGTTCGGGCTGGCCCCGGCGGCGATCCGGCAGGGCTGATCGGTCCCGCACAACGATTGATCGGTGCGGCACGGTGGGGCTGTCTGGCCGGGGTTAGGCTGGGCGCACCTCAACCAAGGAGTATCCCGATGACCATCCGTCTTGCCTTTGCCCTGTGCCTGGCCGCCAGCCCTGCCTTGGCCGAAATGACCCTGACCTCACCCGATTTCGCCGAGGGCGCGACGCTGCCAGAGGCACAGGTGTTCAACGCCATGGGCTGCACCGGCGGCAACACTTTGCCCGCGCTGGAGTGGTCGGGCGCGCCGGAGGGGACGAAAAGCTATCTGGTCACCGCCTATGACCCGGACGCGCCCACGGGGTCGGGCTGGTGGCACTGGACGGTGGCCAATATCCCGAGTGATGTGACGGGGCTTGCCGCCGGGGCCAGCGGCGCGGCGCTGCCGGACGGCGCGGTCGAAGGCCGGACTGATTTCGGCGCGCCCGGTTTTGGCGGGGCCTGCCCGCCGGAAGGCACGCCGCCGCACCACTATGTCTTCACGGTCTACGCCATGCCCGAGGCGGCACTGCCGCTGGACGGCAACGCCTCGGGCGCGATGTTCGGCTTCTATGCCAACGCGATGGCGCTGGATCGCGCGGTGCTGACGGCGACCTATGGCCGCTAGGCTTGCAGCCGGTTGACGTAGCGTCTAGAGGGGCCTCAAAGGAGGCCCCTCCGTTGCGTTCCTTGGCTCGCGAGATCGATATCCCGCCCAGCTGGCTGGCGCTGCACATCGGCGTGGCCTGGGTCCTGTCGTTCGTCTCGCCTGCGGTCTTCGGCAGCTCGGGCGCGGGCCTTGGAAAGCTGCTGGTTCTGATCGCCGCCCTCCTGATGGCCGCCGCCGTGGCCCAGATGGCGCTGGCGCGGACCACGGTGATCCCGCGCCGCGACCCTTCAGCGCTGGTGACTGCGGGAGTCTTCGCCTGGTCGCGCAACCCGATCTACCTGGCCGACGCGATCCTTCTGACCGGCGCGATCCTCTGGCTGGACGCGATCCTTGCGCTGCCGCTGCTATTCAGTTTCGTCTGGCTGATACAGTCCCGGTTCATCCGGGATGAGGAGGCGCGCCTGACCATCGCGTTCGGGCCGGAGTTCGACCTTTGGGCCGCCCGGACACGGCGCTGGTTCGGGCGGCGGGGGTAATTGCTTGCTGCGGGCGCAAACAGGGTTTGAAATATTGTTGCGCGGTGATAAGTGCACTGGGTCAGTTTATGACTGCAAAGTTACAAGCGGGGGATGCGGGTGAAGATCGGAGCCTTGACTGAAGTTTTCCCGGGCGAGAACCGGGTTGCGATGACGCCGGATTCGGCCGTCCAACTGGCCAAGCTTGGGCATGCGTCCTGCATCCAGTCCGGAGCCGGGATGAAGGCCGGTTTCTCGGACGCGGCCTATGCGGCGGCGGGGGTCGAGGTGCTGCCCGATGCGGCCTCGGTCATCAAGGCGGCGGATGTGATCGTCAAGGTGCGAGGCCCGGAGGCGAAGGAGCTGGCGACCCTGTCGGACGGGCAGACGCTGATCAGCTTCTTCTGGCCCGCGCAGAATGCCGAGCTTCTGGAAGCGGCGGCGAAGAAGAACCTGACCATCGTCGCGATGGACATGGTTCCCCGCATCAGCCGAGCGCAGAAGATGGATGCGCTGTCCTCGATGGCAAACATCGCGGGCTACCGCGCGGTGATCGAGGCGGGTAACAACTTCGGCCGATTCTTCACCGGGCAGGTGACGGCGGCAGGCAAGGTGCCGCCCGCCAAGGTGCTGATCGTCGGCGCGGGCGTGGCGGGTCTGGCGGCAATCGGGACATCGGTCTCCTTGGGTGCCATCGTCCACGCCTTCGACGTGCGGCCCGAAGTGGCCGAGCAGATTGAATCGATGGGCGCGAACTTCGTCTTCCTGGAGTTCGAGGAAAAGCAG
>JBJTSJ010000513.1:0-3439 GCA_046076605.1 Tabrizicola sp. | reverse complement strand
CCGATAGACGAACGGGCCGCGCTTTCGGTGGGCGGTGTCTAGAATCTGTGCCGGGGTTCTGCAAGAGGAAAATTGCGGCCCCTATGCCAAGGCTGCGTCGTCAAGGCGCAGCTGGACGCGCGTACGGCCGTTCCAGTGGTTCAACTCCAGCTTTCCAGCCAGGTGAAATCGTTTGTGGCCCGGGTTTTCGATGGCCGCCCCCAAGGGGCCATCGAAGGCCCCGAACGCAATGGCGTCAAGCGAGGGACCGGCGCCTTCGCTGAACGACAATTTCAGATGGCTGTCGCCGATGCGGCGAGCATTGACCAGGACACTGGCGAAGGCAAAGCGCGGGGCGGGGGCGGCGGCACCGAAGGGGCCGGCATTCTCGATCTCTTCCACCAGGGCGACCGTCGCTGCGCTGGGCGACAGAAGGCTGTCGATTCGTAAATCCTGCGGGCCGCCTGTTCCGGCACCCTGCCGCGCCAGCAGGTCGGACAGGCGGGCCATTGCCGGATCAACCTGGGCGCGAGTCAGGGTCAGACCCGCCGCCATCTTGTGGCCGCCGCCCTTGAGGATCATCTCTTCCGCCGCCAGCCGCTGGATTGCTGCGCCAAGATCGACGCCCGATACCGACCGGGCCGAACCCTTTCCCTCGTCCCCTTCGAAGCCGATCACGACCGAGGGGCGGTTCGCGGCCTCTTTCAGCCGGGCGGCGACGATACCGACGACACCCGGATGCCAGCCATCGGCGGCGGCCCAGACAAGGGGGGCATCAAGACCCCGCGCCTCGGCCTGTGCGAGGGCCTCTTCACGGACCCGTTCGGTGATCTCGCGGCGCTCGGTATTGAGCTGGTCCAGCCGCGCGGCAAGGCGGGCGGCCTCCATTTCGTCAGCGGTGGCAAGCAATCGCGCCCCAAGGTCGGCCTGGCCGATGCGCCCGCCCGCATTGACCCGGGGACCAAGCAGAAAGCCGAGGGAATAGGGTGTGGGGGCCTGGTCCATCCGGGCAACGTCAGCCAGGGCGCGCAAGCCGGGACGCTCGCGCCGTGCCATGACCTTCAGCCCCTGCCGGACGAAAGCGCGGTTGAGACCGGTCAGGGGGGCAACGTCGGCCACCGTTGCAAGGGCCACGAGGTCGAGAAGGGCCATCAGGTCAGGCGTCTGCCGGCCCTGTTGCTTGAGCCGCCGGTTGGCCTCGACGAGGAGGAGGAACACGACCCCGGCGGCGCAGAGATGGGCGAGTGAGCCGTCCTCGTCCTGGCGGTTGGGGTTCACGATGGCCAAGGCGGGGGGGAGGGTTTCGAGGGCGAGGTGGTGGTCGATGATCACCACGTCCGCCGCCTTGGCCGCTGCGACGGGGTCGTGGGACAGGGTCCCGCAGTCGACGCAGAGGATCAGGTCGTGGGCGGCGGCCAGTTGGGTCATCGCGTGGACGTTCGGCCCGTAGCCTTCGTCGATGCGGTCGGGGATGTAGAGGGTGGCCTGCAGGTTGAAGTGGCGGAGCCAAGTCAGGAGGAGCGCGGCCGAGGAGCCGCCGTCGACGTCGTAGTCGGCGAAGATGGCGATCCGTTCCTTTCGGGCGACGGCCTGCAGCAGACGGTCGGCGGCGGTCCCCATGTCCTTCAGGGTGAGGGGGTCCGGCATCAGGTCGCGGAGCGAGGGGGCGAGAAAGGCGGGGGCGTCCTCGGGCGTCACCCCGCGGGTGGCGAGGATGCGGCAGAGGGGGAGGGGGAGGCGGGTCTGCTGGGCCATGCCCTCGGCCAGCCGGTCCTGGACGGGGTCGGGGCCGGTCCAGCGGCGGCCGGTGAGGGATTGGGCGACGTTCAGGAAGGGGGTCATGCGGACAGGGGTGCCGGAAAGGACCAGGCCGCGCAAGGGGGGTGTGGGGTGTCCACGGTGGACACTTCTGGAATTGGCTTTGGAAGCAAGAGGTTGGGCGTGGGCGTTTACCGGATGTTAAGGGGATGGTTTAGGACACGTAGCCCGTATCCAGGCCAAATGGCAGGTGTTGGCGGAACATACGAGTGGACGCCGTCAATAGAACCGAACGTGTTGTGCGCGAAGGCTATTGTTCAGTGGGTTGGCCACTTGCGGCCAGGCGAGGCTAGAGCGATGTTTGGCCCTCTGCACGAGGAGGCACGACGGTGAACAAGGCGAGCGAGGCGTTTCAACGGGCAAAGGAGCGTATCGCTTTGGCGGAACGTGAAAGACACGAATCTCTGGTCCTCAACGCACCAGACTTCGAGCATTTGGAACAACTGCCGGAAGATATCCGTCGCTTGACCTGGCTGGACGGACTTTTCCTGTTCCGAACGCGCGTGAGTGACCTATCCGCCATACTCGGGATGACCCAGTTAACATCTCTCGATATTCGCGGAACTTTAGTCGGGCGTGATGAATTAGCGAAACTAGTCCAGATGCCGAGTCTTGTTGCGCAAAAGGTAGACGGAACGCTCAATCCGTTTGTAGGAATTCACTTCCGTGATTGCGAAGCCACTCGGACAGACCCCGAGCTCGCAAGGATTTCAATGATTGAGAATACTGACTCGCGCACTTTGCGGTTGTTCCGATTTATTGGCGTTGAGGCAAAGCCTCCAGAGCCGGAGCTAGAGGAGAGACCGCTTCTTCCGGACAGCCAGCCCGCCCCTTTGGAAACCGAAGTCAGAGACGAGCGTCTGGCTTCGGTCATGCGCATTGATCCGCCCTTGCCTCCGGGGCCAGTACAGGACCGGGCGAGGATCGGATGGGAGGCGATCCGGGAGGCGTTGGACGATCTTGGTCGGTCAGTTTATTTGGAGAACTATCGGTCGTTGGCCGCTGCTGTTGGTTCGCTGGATCGAGCACTCGGAACTCGCTTCGAGGACATGAACGCAATCAAGGTGGGTATTTCCGGGCAGGCGCTGTCTGAATTGGCCCGAGACGAAGCATTTCTTGATACTCTGCCAGAGGGAGCGGGGTCGCAGGTCAAAGCCTTGGCCGCGACGACGGCCACTTTTGCCAATCGGTTTCCCGACTGGCTGGCCTATCAGGAAGATGCGCTACACGATCGACTGATCGCCGACGATGTTCAGGCCGAGCTTGGAACCTTTGAGGCCTTGGCGAAAAGCCTTGAGCAGGCGCCGGACGTCGATTTGGACGTCGCGAAAGACTATCGCAAGCAGGTTGATTGGGTGCGTGCAGTTCCAACCTCTGAAGTTGCGGCGCGCGGGTTGCTTGCCTCAACTCGTGAGTTGCTACGAACCTTGGCAGAGAATGTCATTTTGGGTGCACGTCTCTATGCTGATGGTGCTGCGGACACGGCCAGAGGTTCCGGTCGTGCGATCGCTCGGGAATTGCGCGAGGTCAGGGCAGTTGTACCCGGCGAAATTAGGAAGGCCACTTTCTGGGGGGTGATCGGGGTGGCGAGCGACATCGTCCTGTTCAAGGGTACGATGCTGCTTGCATTGGCTGCTAAGTT
>JBJTSJ010000512.1:0-5047 GCA_046076605.1 Tabrizicola sp. | reverse complement strand
GACCTGCCGAACGACACCGGGATCACCGATCTTCTGGTCTACAAGGCGGGGGTCAAGTACCTCTTGGCGTCCAGCGCCGGGGACGGGTTCATCGTGCAGTCCGAAGAGCTGGTGGCCCAGACCAAGGCCGGGAAGGCCGTCCTGACCACTCGCGATGGCATCAAGACCGCCGTCTGCGTGCCGGTCGCCGGGGATATGGTGGCCGTGGTGGGCGACAACCGGAAAATGCTTGTTTTCCCGCTGTCCGAACTGCCGGAAATGGCCAAAGGCAAGGGCGTCCGGTTGCAGAAGTACAAGGATGGCGGGTTGTCGGACGCGATCACCTTCGTCGGGGCCGAGGGTCTGTCCTGGAAGGACCCGGCTGGGCGGACCCGGACGGAGACCGACCTGCTGGAATGGACTGGCGCCCGCGCCAGCGCCGGGAAGATGGCCCCGCGCGGCTTCCCACGGGACAACAGGTTCACCTGACGGGCCGCTCGTCGTGCGACTTCGTCGCTCCTCGCTCGGGTCCACTCCGACGAGAAGCCGAAGGCGCACGAGGAGGCCTAGGCCCGCTCCACCTTCAGCCAGACCCCGCCCTGGGGTCGCAGCGTCAGGATCATCACCGGCTTCGGTTCCTTCCCCGGGATGGGGGTGAAGCGGAAGCGAGCGAGGAGGGTGGCGAGAACGATCACCGCCTCTTGCAGGGCAAAACTCGCACCAATGCAGATGCGGGGGCCGTCGCCGAAGGGCAGGTACTGGAATCGCGGCACGGCTTTTGGATCGGCAAAGCGGTCGGGGCGGAAGGCGTCGGGGTCCTCCCAGAGCAGCCGATGGCGGTGGAGCGCATAGATCGGCAGGATCACCGTGTCGCCGGGGCGGACCTCTCGGCCGCATAGGGTGTCTTGCGCCATCGCGGTGCGGGACAGGAAGGCGGCGGGGGGGTACATGCGCAGGGCCTCGTCCACGATCCGGCGGATCAGGGGGAGGGCGGGAAGGTCGGCCACAGTGGCGGGGCAGTCGCCTAGGGCCGCCTGCGCCTCGGTCCGCGCGGCGGCCTGGACGGCAGGGTCGAAGGCGCAGAGGTAGAGGGCCCAGGACAGCGTCAGCGCCGTCGTCTCGTGCCCTGCGACGATGAAGGTCAGGAGGTTGTCGCGCAGTTCGGACGTGGTCATCTGCCGCCCGCTTTCCGGGTCAGACCCGGCCATCAACAGGTCGAGAAGGTCCGGCGGCGTCTTCCCTCCCTCGGCCCGGCGGGCATCAATGGCCCGGTCGGCCAGCCGCTTCGTCTCACGCATCGCTGACCCGGTCATCAGCCGCCCCGGACGCGGCACCCAGGGCGGGGCGCCGAGGACGTCCAAAAGTGAGACCTTCGCGGTGTCGGAAATGTACTGCTCGATGGCCGCATGCACCGCGCTGCGATCAAAGCCCGAGCCGTCCGAGAAGGTGACGTCGGCGATCACCTCGAAGGTCGCCGTCACCATCTCGTCAAACAGGTCCGCCCCGCGTCCGACTGCCTTTTCCAGCCGCGCCACCGACCGCTCCGCCGCCGCCGTCATCACCGGGCCAAGCGCGGTCACGTTGCGGTGGGAAAACACTGGCGCAGCGGTCCGCCGCTGCCACATCCACTGTGCGCCTTCGGCTACGAACAGGCTGTCGCCGATGGCCGGTTCCAGGATCAGCTTGGTCACCACCGACTTCGGGTAGTCGTCCACCTTGTCGCGCAGCACCTGTTTCAGCCCGTCGGGGTCCATCAGCATGTGCCAGCGCTTGCCCGTCCGCCCTGACAGGATCGGCACCCGGGTCGCCACTTCCGGGATCAATTCCAGCACGTTCCGCTGCGCGGCGCGGAAGCTGGCCCAGACCCCCATCGGCTCGGTGTGAAGGGCAACGCGGGCGGGCAGGGGGGCGGGGGCGTCGAGCATGATGCAGTAAAGATAGGGCAGGGCGCGGCGGCAGCAAAGCGCGCCGCTGCCGCACCCCAGGCCGTAGGGCCAATCAGGCTTGAATTTCCCTTGTCCACGGGCTAAGTCGCCGCCCGTGTAATCTCGGGTCCCCTGCGGCCCGATCTGGACAAGGGCGGATAACGCGATGGCGAAGGCAAAGTTTGAACGGAACAAACCGCACGTGAACATCGGGACCATTGGTCACGTTGACCACGGCAAGACGACGCTGACGGCGGCGATCACGAAGTATTTCGGCGAATTCCGCGCCTATGACCAGATCGACGGCGCGCCGGAAGAGCGGGCTCGCGGGATCACGATCTCGACCGCCCACGTCGAGTACGAAACCGCCGCGCGGCACTATGCCCACGTCGACTGCCCCGGCCACGCCGACTATGTGAAGAACATGATCACCGGTGCCGCCCAGATGGACGGCGCGATCCTGGTCGTGGCCGCGTCCGACGGCCCGATGCCGCAGACGCGCGAGCACATCCTGCTCGGCCGTCAGGTCGGCATCCCCTACATGGTCGTCTACATGAACAAGGTCGACCTGGTGGATGACGAGGAGCTCCTGGAGCTCGTCGAGATGGAAGTGCGTGAGCTTCTGTCGTCCTACGAATACCCGGGCGACGACATCCCGATCATCAAGGGCTCGGCCCACCAGGCGATGATCGGCGAAAGCCCGGAAATCGGCGAGAAGTCGATCCGCGCGCTGATGGATGCGGTGGACAGCTACATCCCGACCCCGGCGCGTGCCGTGGACCAGCCGTTCCTGATGCCGATCGAAGACGTGTTCTCGATCTCGGGCCGCGGCACCGTGGTCACCGGCCGGGTCGAGCGTGGCGTGATCAACGTCGGTGACGAAGTCGAGATCGTCGGCATCCGCGACACCAAGAAGTCGGTCTGCACCGGCGTCGAGATGTTCCGCAAACTGCTGGATCGCGGGGAAGCGGGCGACAACATCGGCGCGCTGCTGCGCGGCGTGGACCGTGAGGGCGTGGAACGTGGCCAGGTGCTGTGCAAGCCCGGCTCGGTCAAGCCGCACACCAAGTTCGAAGCCGAAGCCTACATCCTGACCAAGGAAGAAGGCGGCCGCCACACCCCGTTCTTCGCGAACTACCGTCCGCAGTTCTACTTCCGGACGACCGACGTGACCGGGACCGTGCAGCTGCCGGAAGGCACCGAGATGGTGATGCCGGGCGACAACCTGAAGTTCGTCGTCGAACTGATTGCGCCCATCGCGATGGAAGAGAAGCTGCGCTTCGCCATCCGTGAAGGCGGCCGCACCGTCGGCGCAGGCGTCGTCTCGAAAATCATCGCCTGATTTGTACTGCGTAGGGTGGGCAACTTGCCCAACTTACCGGAAGGCACAGCGAAGGGCCGCCGTCAGGGCGGCCCTTTTGCGTCAGACCAGACCGCGGGCGATCAGACTGTCGGCCATCGCCCCCACCGCCTCACCCGCGCTGCGCGGGGCGCGGCCCAACAGCCGCCGCGCGCCGTTCGTGTCCAGCTTCGGGCGGTAGCCCAGTTCCACCAGGTTCGCCCGCATGTCGCCGTCGAACAGCGCATAGGCCCGCGTCAGCCAGTCCGGCATCCGCAATTTCGGCATCTTCCGCGCATAGTCGGGCCGTGCCGCCGCGATCAGTTGCCCCATCCGCAGGATCGTCGCCTCGTCAAAGGCCGCGATATGGCGCTGGCCTGCCGCCTGCGGGTCGGTCAGAGCCGCGACATGGATCCGCGCCAGGTCGCGCACGTCGACGCAGTGCATCGTCAGGTCCGGTGCCATCGGGATGCTGCCCTGCAGAAACCGCTGGATCAGCGCGCCCGAGGTTCCCGGGTCGTCGTCCAGAAGCGGCCCGAGGATCAGGCCCGGGTTGATCACGGCCAACCGGCTCTCCTGTCCCTTGACCATCTCCCAGGCCCGGCGTTCGGCCAGAAGCTTGCTTTCGGTATAGGCTGTCATCCGGCCCGCCTCGATCGGACTCCAGTCCGCGGGGCCAAGGCGTGCCGGGCCGCCCTTCCCTCGGCCATAGACCACGGCGGCGGTGGAGGAGGTGAGGACCACGCGGTCGACCCCGGCCCTGAGCGCGGCCGACATCGCGCGTTCGGTCCCCTCGACGGCCGGGCGGATCAGGTCCTGCTTGTCGCGGGGCATCGTCGTCACGAAGGGTGAAGCGGAATGCATCACGAAGCGCGCGCCTTCAGCCGCCGCCTGCCAGCCCGCGTCCCGCGTCAGGTCCAGCGTCACGAAGTCCAGCCGCGAGACATCCGCCCCGGCATCCCACAGCGCCTTCCGGAGCGCCTCGGCCCGGGCCGGATTGCGCAAGCTGCCCCGAACATGATAGCCCGAAGCCAGAAGCTCACGGGCCAGATGGCCCCCCAGAAAGCCGGTGATACCGGTCAGAAATACAATGTCGGCCATGTCCGTCTCGCTTGATGAATTGAACGCTATGAACGATAATCGTATAAATCGTTCAGTCAAGGGGGCGGCATGACCACCGATGCGCGAGAGCAGCGGATTCTGGCCGCGGCCCAGGCCCTGTTCATCCAGCATGGCTATCGTGCAACGCGGATGGAAGCGGTCGCGAAGGCGGCCGGTGTTGCGAAGGCCACGCTTTACAGCCGCTATCCCGACAAGGACGCGCTGTTCCGCGCCGGGTCGGCGCAGGTCATGACGGGCTTCCGCGCCGCATTCGATGCCGCCATGGCCCAGCCCGGCACGCCCCCGCAACGCTTCATCGCGGCCTTCAGCGCCAAATATGCCGCCCTGTCGGAACTCCTGGGCGGATCGCCCCATGCCGGGGAGCTGATCGCCGAACATGCCCGGCTTTGCCCCGACGAACATGCCGCGCTGACCGTCTGGTTCACCGGAGAGCTGGCCCGGATGTTGGCCGACGACAACCGTCCGGACGCCGAGGAACTGGCCCGGGTGACGGTAGCGGCGGTTGAGGGGGTCAAGCAGTCCTTCCCGCAGCTGCAGGATTTCACCCGTCTCTTGCCACTGGTTGTCGGCAAGCTTCTGGCCTGACGGCGAAGCTTGATTTGACGATTCGCCCCCTTGGCCCCACATTGCCCTTCTGACCACATGGGAGGGGCCAGCGATGTGTCAGATGTTCGCCGGGCAG
>JBJTSJ010000511.1:0-4947 GCA_046076605.1 Tabrizicola sp. | reverse complement strand
CGGACGGCGGGGCCATGGATCAGGGAGACCCTAGATGACGACAAACGTGCTGGCCGCGATTGCGGGCGCCTTGGCTTAGGGACAGGTCGAGGTGGTGGATTGCTCGGGCGTGCTGGGGCCGGAGACGCCCCTTCTGAAGCTGCCCCCGGATTTCGCCAAGGACACCCCGTCGATCAAGATCCACCGGATCAGCGAATACGACAAGGACGGCCCGTTCTGGGCCTGGAACTGGCTGGAACTCGGCGAGCATTCGGGCACCCATTTCGACGCTCCGCACCATTGGATCACCGGCAAGGACTATGCCGACGGCTACACCGACACGCTTGACGTGGGTCGCCTTGTCGCCCCGGTGAACGTGCTGGACTTCGCCGCCGAATGCGCCGCGAACCCCGATTTCCTCCTCACCATCGACCACGTGAAGGCCTGGGAGGCCAAGCACGGCGAGATCAAGGCCGGCGAATGGGTCGTCCTGCGGTCGGACTGGGACAAGCGGGTGCATGACGAGGCGCTGTTCCTCAACGCCAACGAGACCGGCCCGCATACCCCCGGACCGACCGCCGAGGTGATCGACTACCTGATCGCCAAGGGCATCGTCGGCTGGGGCAGCCAATGTATCGGCACCGACGCGGGCCAGGCCGGCGGCATGACCCCGCCCTTCCCGGCCCACAACCTTTTGCACAAGAACAACCGCTTTGGCCTGGCAAGCCTTGCGAACCTCGACAAGCTGCCGCCGAAGGGGGCGATCCTTATCGCGGCACCCTTGAAGATCAAGAACGGCACCGGGTCACCGATCCGCGCCCTGGCGCTGGTGCCCCGGGGGTAAGGGATGGCCGTCGATCACGTCATCATCGGGTCGGGGATCAACGGGCTGGTCGCGGCCAGCATGTTGGCCCTGAAAGGTGACCGGGTTCTGGTCCTGGAACGCGAAGGGCGCGCAGGCGGCTGCCTTTACAGCGACGAGATCACCCTGCCCGGCTTTACCCATGACGTGATGGCGGCCACTTTCGTGCTGTTCATGACCTCGCCCGCCGGGGCCGCGCTTGGCCCGCACCTCGCGCGGCACGGGTTCGAATACTGCCATACGCCCCATCCCACCGCCGTCCTGCGGCCCGATGGCAGTGCGCTGGTGCTGACGATGGACGCCGCCCAGAACCGCGCGGCGTTCAACGCGCTCGCCCCGGGCGATGGCGACCAGCTGGCACGCGACACCGGCGGGATTGCGGCCGACGCGCCGTTCCTGTTCGCGCTTCTCGGCGGCAATCTCTGGTCGTGGCCCACGGCCAAGCTGATGTGGGGCCAGGTCCGCAAGCGCGGCCTGCGCGGTCTTGCGGCCTGGATGGGCACCGCCCTCGCCCCCGCGCGCGGCTGGCTGGAGGCGAACTACCAAAGCCCCCTCGCCCAGGCCCTCTTCGCGCCCTGGGTCCTGCATTGCGGCCTGACGCCCGAAAGCACCTATTCCGCCCAAATGGGCAAGGTCATCGCCTTCGCGCTTGAGGCCGCGGGCGCACCCGTCGCGAAAGGCGGGGCGGGCAGCATCGTCCGCGCCTTCCAGGGCCTGATCGCAGAAAAGGGTGGCGAGATCCGCTGCAACGCCGATGTGGCGAAGATCACCACGCGGGACAGCCGGGTGACCGGCGTCCGCCTTGCCTCGGGCGACGAGATCGCCTGCAAATCCGTCCTCGCCTCGGTCGCGCCTGGGCAGCTGTATGGCAGGCTGCTGGACGGCATGAACCTGCCCGACGACCATGCCGCAACCCGGCAGTTCCGCCACGGGCGCGGCGACTTCCAGCTGCACTACGCATTGGACAAGCACCCCGAATGGCTGACCGCGGGCCTTGACGACGTCGCGCTGATCCACCTGGCCGACGGCATCGATTCCGTCTCGAAGTCCGCCAACGAGGCCGAACGCGGCATGCTGCCCGCCACCCCCACGATCTGCGTCGGCCAGCCCCACCGGCTTGACCCCTCGCGCTGCCCCGACGGCAAGGCGATCCTCTGGCTGCAGATCCCCGACGCCCCCCGCATCATCAAGGGCGACGCGGCGGGTGAGATCACGGGCACCGACTGGGACAGCGTGAAAGAGGCCTTCGCCGACCGGCTGGAAATGATCCTGTCGCGGCACATCCGGGGCTTCGACAAGATCAAGCTGAAACGCGTCGCCTATTCCCCCCGCGACCTGGAGCGGATGAACTGCAACCTTGTCGGTGGCGACCCCTATGGCGGGCATTGCGGGATCGACCAGTTCTTCATCTGGCGGCCTTTCGCCCATTCGACCAACGGTACTGGCCTTGTGCGCGGCCTGATCCACATCGGCGCCTCGACCCACCCCGGCCCCGGGCTTGGCGGCGGCTCGGGCTTCAACGCGGCAAAGAGGCTGGGCGCATGAAGGATGACGCTTCTGCCCAACCGCGCCTGGGGGAAATCGGGCTGGTGAACTTCGCGCCCTACCTGATGAACCGGATCATGGGCCGCTATAACGCGGGCTTCCGGGACGAGATGGCGAAGATGGGCCTGACCACCCCCAAGGCCCGCGCTCTGGCGGTGCTGACGGTGGTCGAAGGGCCGCTGATCCGGGAGCTCGCGGTCTACACCGTGACCGAACAGTCCACCCTTTCCCGTGCGCTGGACCAGCTGCAGGCCGAAGGGCTGATCCGGCGCGAGGCCGATGCCGCCGACTGCCGCGCGGTGCGGGTGTTCATCACCAAGGCCGGACGCGACCGTTTCGAAAGCCTCTGGCCGCACATGGCCGCAGCCCAGGCGCGGATGTTCCGGGGCATCCCCGAAGACGAGAAGACGGCCTTCGTGGCCACGTTGCAGAAGATGCTGGCAAACATTCGCAAGCACGAGATTTAGGAACAGGCGCAATGGCTCGGCTGGCTGAACGCCCGTCGGGCCCTTGCGACAGGCAGGACGAAGGCGATGGCAGAACGCAGCTTCAAGGCCGAAGTGGAGCACCTGAAACTGGGTGCGGGAGAGGTCTTCACCGGCGAAGGGATTCTGGCGATCACCAAGGCGCTTCTGGAAAGCGGCGTGGGCTATGTCGGCGGCTACCAGGGTGCGCCGATTAGCCACCTGATGGACGTGCTGGCCGATGCCGAGGACCTGTTGACCGAGCTTGGCGTCCGGTTCGAGGCCAACGCGAACGAGGCTGCGGCGGCGGCGATGCTGGCGGCCTCGGTCCACTACCCGATCCGGGGGGCGGTGACCTTCAAGGGGCCAGTCGGGGTGAACGTCGCCTCGGACGCCTTGGCGAACCTGTCGTCCTCGGGCGTCACCGGCGGCGCGCTGGTCATCGTGGGCGAGGATTACGGCGAGGGTTCCAGCATCATGCAGGAACGCAGCCACCCCTTCGCGATGAAGGCGCAGATGTGGCTTCTGGACCCGCGCCCGAACCTGCCCTCGATCGTGCGCGCGGTGAAGGACGGGTTCGACCTGTCCGAGGCCTCGAACACCCCGGTCATGCTGATGGTCCGCATCCGGTCCTGCCATGTCACCGGCAGCTTCAACTGCGCTGACAACCAGCGCCCCAGCCTGACGGTCCGCGACGCGCTTGCCCAACCGCGCAGCGATTTCAACCGGGTTGTCCTGCCGCCGATGTCTTATGTGCATGAACAGGACAAGGTGAAAAACCGCTGGCCTGCCGCCGAAAAGTTCATCCGCGACAAGGGCATGAACGAATTCTTCGGCCCCGCACAGGCCCCCCTGGGCATCGTCGTCCAGGGCGGCATGTTCAACGGCGTGATCCGCGCCCTGCAGCGGCTGGGCCTGGCCGACATCTACGGCCGGTCCGAGATTCCGATCTACGTCCTGAACGTCACCTACCCGCTGATTTCCAGTGAATTCCTCGACTTCTGCGCGGGCAAGGAAAACGTCCTGGTTGTCGAGGAAGGCCAGCCCGAATTCATCGAAACCCAGTTCGGCTCGTTCCTCTATCGCGCCGGATCGACGGTCAGGCTGCACGGCAAGGGCCTGTTCCCGATGGCCGGGGAATACACCGGCGCGGTGATGCTGGACGCGGTCGAAGGCTTTATCCGGCAGGCCGCACCCGGCCTTCTGCCCGCCGCCGTCCGTGCGCCGAACATGGAACGCCCCGCGATCCCCGACCTGACCAAGACCGTGCCGATCCGCCCGCCTGGGTTCTGCACCGGCTGCCCGGAACGCCCGATCTTCGCAGCGATGAAGCTGGTGGAAAAGGAACTCGGCAAGCACCAGATCGCCGCCGACATCGGCTGCCACCTCTTCGCCAGCCTCCCCCCGTTCGAGATCGGCGGCGCGACGATGGGCTATGGCCTTGGCCCGGCGGCGAACGGCGCCTTCGACGGAGGTGGAGAGAAACGCCCCGTGGCGATCATCGGTGACGGCGGGTTCTGGCACAACGGCCTGTCCTCCAGCTTCACCAACATGTCCTTCAACAAGTCGGACGGTGTGGCGATCATCGTCGACAACTACTATTCCGCCGCGACCGGCGGGCAGGACCTGATGTCCTCACGCGCCGACAATGCGACCAAGGCGACGAAGAACCCGATCTCGAAGGCATTGCAGGGCATCGGCATCAGCTGGGTCCGCCAGATCGACCGCACCTACGATGTGGCCCGGATGCGCGACACCATACGCGAGGCGCTGACCACCCCGGAAAAGGGGCCGAAGGTCATCGTTGCCTCGTCGGAATGCATGCTGAACAAGCAGCGCCGGGAAAAGCCCCTGCTGGCCCAGGCCATCAAGGACGGCCGCCGGGTCGAAGCCCCGCGCTTCGGCGTCGATGAGGACATCTGCACCGGCGACCATGCCTGCATCCGGCTTTCCGGATGCCCTTCCCTGTCGGTGAAGCACACGGCGGACCCGCTCAAGGACGATCCCGTCGCAGCGATCGACAACAGCTGCGTGGGATGCGGCAATTGCGGCGAGGTCGCCGAGGCGGCCGTCCTCTGCCCGTCCTTCTACCGTGCC
>JBJTSJ010000510.1:0-3083 GCA_046076605.1 Tabrizicola sp. | reverse complement strand
CTGGTCCGCATCGCCGGCGGGCATGAGGTCGAGGTGGTCTACATCCCCGAAACCGACCGCGGGACGCTGTGCATCTCGTCCCAGGTCGGCTGCACGCTGACCTGTTCCTTCTGCCACACCGGCACGCAAAAGCTGGTGCGCAACCTGACGGCGGCGGAAATCGTCGGCCAGGTGATGATGGCGCGTGACGATCTGGACGAATGGCCCGTCCCCGGCGCGCCGAAGGAAGAGGTTCGGCTTGTGTCCAACATCGTGCTGATGGGGATGGGCGAGCCGCTCTACAACTTCGAGAACGTCCGTGACGCGATGAACATCGTGATGGATGGCGAGGGCATCGCCCTTGGCCGCCGCCGGATCACCCTGTCCACGTCTGGCGTCGTGCCAGAGATTGCCCGCACCGCGACGGAAATTGGCTGCCAGCTGGCGATCAGCTTCCACGCGACGACGGATGAAGTGCGCGATGTCCTGGTCCCGATCAACAAGCGCTGGAACATTGCAACCCTGCTGGAGGCGCTGAAGGCCTATCCGAACCTGTCGAACAGCGAACGGATCACCTTCGAATACGTGATGCTGGAAGGTGTGAACGACACCAAGGAAGACGCGCACCGGCTGGTGAAGCTGCTGGAGGGCATTCCGGCCAAGGTGAACCTTATCCCCTTTAACGAATGGCCCGGCGCGCCCTACAAGCGGTCGTCGGGGAACCGCATCCATGCCTTTGCCGACATCATCTACCACGCGGGCTATGCCACGCCGATCCGCACCCCGCGCGGCGAGGACATCATGGCGGCCTGCGGGCAGCTGAAATCCGCGACCGAACGGGCGCGGAAGTCGAAGGCGCAGATCGAGGCCGAAGCGGGAATGGGCTGACCCTGGCGCCCCATCCCCAGGGGGCGCCAAGGTCACCGGTCGGGCTAGGTAAGCCCGCCCAACACGACGAAGAGGACTGCCGCGATAACGAACGCCCCCTCAACGCCGTGGATCACCAGAGCTGGCCAGATCGACCGCAGGTATTGCGACGGCAGGCTATAGGCCATGCAGGTGACGATCTGGGTTGGCAGAGTGGCGGCCTTGTGCAGGTGGTAGCAGCCGAACGCCACGGCATTGGCCAGCCAGGCCCAGCGGCCAAACGCGGTCTCCATCCGGGGCAGAAGGATGCCGTGGAAGAACAAGGCCTCACCCAAGACATAGTTGAAGAGGCCCGAGAGCAGAGCCATCCACAGGATCGTCCAGTTTCCCGCGTTTTCAGGGACTGCAAGTCTGGCGATGTCCCCATATTCTGGGGTCATCCATGCCGGCAGGACGGATGCCAGTGCGTCGTCGACCCAGTCCAACGCGACCTCGCTGGACAAGACGAAGATCATCCCGACCAGCGCCACCACCCAGAGTGCCCGCCAAGAGGCCCGACCGGTGACTGGCTCCCTTGGGGTGGTAAGCCAGATGCTGCGGCAGAGGTCGTCCCAGCTGTGGACCTGCCCTTCCCAGATCAGGACGGCCACTGAAACGATAAACAGCCAGACCATCCCGGCGATGATCGTCCCCCAGAAGAGAAGACCGGGGTCCTGCGCGGGATAGCGTTCGATCAGGACGGGGGCCACGCCAAGCGACAGCACCGCCATGGGCACAACGGCCAAGGCCCAAAGGCCGATGAGCCCGGGCGCGGACCATCTGGGCACTTCGGGCCGGTTGACCTGAGCCAACGGCGGAAAGACCAGGGCAGCCTTTTCAGAAGTCATGTCTCAGGCCCAGCATGACCGACACGACATAGTCGCGCTTGACGATCGGACTGGAGGTCACGCTGTCGGGCAGGAAATCTGCGGTTAGCCCCCCGACCAGCGACGTATGGTCGTTCACCGCATAGTTCGCGTTGATCGCGATCGTCGGAATCAGCGCTTCGTTCACCGAATAGGCGGCAAGCCCGGCACGCGCCTCATTGGGCAGGACGCCGTAGGTATAGGTCGCAAGCTTGCGGTCCATCCACGTCGCCCCGGCCTGCGCACCGATCGAAAAGCGGTCCGAGACCTCGAACGTGGTCCCGAACGTGGCCGCCACGGCGGCGCCGTCATGAGTGTCCGAGACATCCTTCAGGGCCTCGACGCTCATCTGGACCTGGCCAAGCGACAGGCTTGCGGCAAAACCCGCTTCGACCGCGATGTCCCGCTTCAGGTGGTCAAGGCCCGCGACATTCGCCGGGTCGGCCATCACGAAGCGCGGGGCGAGGCGCGCGGACAAGGTAAGCACACCACTCTCGATCAGATGATAGGTCAGGCCGTTGGTGCCGAAGGCGAAGCTCTCTCCTTCGATCCGGAAGTCCGGGGCTGCAAGGCCCTTGACCTTGTCGGACTCGAAGGGCGACGCAGCAGCCACGCCGTAAAGACCCAGCGAGTATTTCAGGCCTTCAGCGGCGGCAACATCAGGCCGACAACAGGCCCCCAGCAGGGCAAGGGCGAAGATCGTCGCCAGTCCAGAACGAGAGCGAATGGTACAGTTCAGCATTTGGGTATCCTGTAGGTTCAGCCCGGAACTGGGCTGCCGCGCTGCCTTGGCACAGGTTTCAGGGCAACACGTCCGGACGGTCAGGCCCGGACGACCTTTTGTCCGGACGGGACGGCGAGGACATCAACCAAGACGGCGCATCTCGGTCGGCGAGGTGTCGCGGTGCTTGCGGACGGCCGCGTTGAACGTCGATCGCGAGTTGAAGCCGACGTCCAGGGCGATGTTCGAAACCGGTGCATCTGTCTTGCGCAAGAGCCGCTCTGCCTCTTCCACCCGGAAGCCATTCACGAAGTCGAAGAAGCTGACCCACAGATGGTCGTTCAGGGTCTGCGAGATGTAGTTGGGGCTTGCCCCGACGGCGTCGGAAAGACCGCGCAGCGACAGGTTCGGGTCACGGTGCAGCGACTGGCTGCGCATCAGGTGCACCATCCGGTCGGCAAGTTTCTGCATCCGGTCCGCATCAAGGGCCGAACGCGCGTATTTCTCGGCCATGCCTGATGTCGACGGCGGGCGAATGTCGGCACCTTGCAGGGCCGGGCGTTGGCGGATGCCGAAATGGGCAAGAAGCCCCACCACCGCGAGAGTGATTG
>JBJTSJ010000509.1:0-2875 GCA_046076605.1 Tabrizicola sp. | reverse complement strand
CTTCTGCAGGACGTGGTCCTGTAGAAGCGGCACCTTGAAGCCGAGGCCGGCCTCTTCCTTCACCTGCAGACCCAGCCCATCGAAGTCACGCTTCTGTCCGACCGCCGCCTGGTGGTCGACGCCTTCGCCCGCTGGCGGATCGTCAATCTGGTCGAGTTCCGCCAGTCGGTTGGCACCGGGGCCGAGGATCGCGCCCAGCAGCTTCTGGGCAACATCCTGTCGCAGGCGATCCCGGAAGTCCTGGGCAACGCGACGCAGGATCAGGTGCTTAGCCAGAACCGTGCCGGGCTGATGAACCAGATCCTCACCATCGCCAAGCGGGAAGGCAAGGCGCTGGGGATCGACGTCATCGACGTGCGCCTGACCCGGACCGACCTGCCGGAACAGAACCTTGAGGCAACCTTTGCCCGGATGCGCGCCGAACGCGAACGCGAAGCGGCCGACGAAAAGGCCCGCGGTGGCGAAGCCGCGCAGCGGGTGCGGGCGTCGGCGGACCGGACCGTGGTGGAACTCACCTCGGACGCCCGGCGCCAGGCCGAGGTTATCCGCGGCGAGGCCGATGCCGAACGCAACGCGATCCTGGCCGAAGCCTATGGCCAGGACCCGGAGTTCTTCGCCTTCATCCGCTCGCTTTCGGCCTATGAGGCAAGCCTGAAGGGCGCGAACTCCTCGATCGTCATGCAGCCGGACAGCGAGTTCTTCGACTATCTGCGCTCCGATGCCGGTCGCCCCAGCGGCGCCTCGGTCGGCCCGACCACTCAGGCCCCGGCTCCGTGACCACAATCCTTCTGGCACTGGGTCTGGTGCTTGCGATCGAGGGGCTGGTGCTTGCACTGGCCCCTCGTCGTATCGAGGATGCGCTGCGGCTTCTGGGGTCGCTGCCCATCGATCAGCGCCGGATGATCGGGTTGGGCGCGCTGGCGCTGGGCGTCCTGATCGTCTGGCTGGCAAAACCGGCCTGACCGCCGCTGGTGACATTTGCGTTCACATGCCTTTGATGCGGCGCGACGGGGTTTGCATTGCGGGGACGTTTCACTAACTGTTTGTTCAGCGGCGACGGGGAGGCCCAAGTTCGGACGACCGCCCCCGCCTGACCCGATGAACAGGAGTTCGCATCGTGCCCGATCTCACCCCCTCCATCCGCTCGGCCCTGCGGTCCAGCACGCTTCTGGCGCTGGTCCTGGGCTTCGGTCTCAGCGTCGCACCTGTGCACGAGGCGCAGGCCTTTGGCGCACCGGAAAGCTTTGCCGAACTGGCTGAAAAGATCAGCCCCTCGGTCGTGAACATCACCACCTCCGCCATGGTCGCCGCCCCCGCCGACGGGATGCCCATGGTGCCCGAGGGCAGCCCGTTCGAGGATTTCTTCGATGACTTCGGCGGCCCCGGCCCGGGCGGCCCGCAGCGGTCCGAAGCACTGGGGTCCGGCTTCGTCATCAGCGAGGACGGCTATATCGTCACCAACAACCACGTGATCGAAGGCGCCGACGAGATTGAGATCGAGTTCTTCTCGGGTCAGAAGCTGAAGGCCAAGCTGGTCGGCACCGACCCCAAGACCGACATCGCGCTTTTGAAGGTCGAAAGCGACAAACCCTTGGAATACGTCAGCTTCGGCAATTCCGACCTGATGCGCGTGGGTGACTGGGTCATGGCGATGGGCAACCCGCTGGGCCAGGGCTTCTCGGTCTCGGCGGGCATCGTTTCGGCCCGGGGGCGCGAGCTTTCGGGGTCCTATGACGACTACCTCCAGACCGATGCCGCGATCAACCGGGGCAACTCGGGCGGGCCGTTGTTCAACATGGACGGCCAGGTGATCGGCGTGAACACCGCGATCCTGTCGCCGAATGGCGGGTCCATCGGCATCGGCTTCTCGATGGCGTCGAACGTGGTGACCAAGGTCGTCGACCAGCTGAAACAGTTCGGCGAGACGCGGCGCGGCTGGCTGGGCGTGCGCATCCAGGACATCTCGCCCGAGATCGCGGAATCGATGGGGCTGGATGTGGCGGCTGGCGCGCTGGTGTCGGATGTGCCGGATGGCCCGGCCAAGGATGCCGGGATCATGGCCGGCGACGTCATCACCCGCTTTGCCGGGCAGGAAGTGTCCGACGCGGGCGACCTGACCCGCCGTGTGGCCGACGCGCCGATCGGCGAGGCGGTGCCGGTGATCGTGCTGCGCGACGGCAAGACCGAGACGCTGCAGGTCACCTTGGGCCGCCGCGAAGAGGCCGAGGCCGAGACGATGCCTGCTTCCTCTCCCGCGCCGGAAGCCCCGAAAGAGCTGGAGACCTTGGGCCTGACGCTGGCGCCGCTGGATGACGAGATGCGCTCGAAGCTCGGGCTGGAGCCTTCCGCTGAAGGGCTGATGATCGTGGCGGTCGACCAGGCCTCCGAGGCCTTCACCAAGGGCCTGACCGAGGGCGACCTGATCACCGAGGCCGGCCAGCAGAAGGTCGTCCGCCTGCAGGACCTTGAGGACCGGATCAAGGAGGCGAAGGACGCCGGGCGCAAGTCGATCCTCCTTCTCGTCCGGCGTGGCGGCGATCCCCGGTTCGTCGCGCTGTCCATCGAGGACTGAGCGTCGGTTTGAAACGAATAAATGGCGGCGGGGATTTCTCTGCCGCCAAATTTCTTGATTAAGAAATTTGACAAATTCCTTCCTTAAGGAATTTGGGTCCCGTGGTTACGGCTGGTCCCCCGCCCTGACCCCGTCGAACTTGAACCCGGGGTCCAGAAGACGGTCGAGAAGCGGCGACAGGTCCTCGATCAGTTCCGCCACCACATGCACCACCCCCGCCTCGCGCTGGAGCTTCCCCGTCACCCGCAACAGCCGCCCCGCGATCACCGCCCGGCGGAAGCGTTCGTAGACATTGGCCCAGAC
>JBJTSJ010000508.1:0-8528 GCA_046076605.1 Tabrizicola sp. | reverse complement strand
CCTCATCCGCCAGATACTCCACCCCCGCCTCGCGCGCCTTGCGGCGGAACCAGTCAAAGACCGTGTAGCCATCGAAATAGCCCTCATCCTTGGTGTTCAGGCTGCCCAGCACCAGGTCGTCCGCGACCATGAAGGGAAACTCGGCGCGCATCTCGTCGGGTGTCAGAAGCCGCGTCCCCGCCCCCGCCGCCGCCTGCACCTTCTGGTTGGCGCGAAGCACGTCGGCAAAACCCGGATCGTCGGCGAGATACAGGTAACCGAAGTTCTGGATCTTCAGTTGGGGCACCCGGTCGTCGCCGCCCATCCGCTGCCGCAGGGACTGCACGAAGTCCGCCCCGAACTGCGAGATGCGGATGTTCAGCTCGGTCGAGAACTGCTGGCGGATGCAGGAAAAGCTGAGGGCTGTCGCGGCCTTTTCGTAGGACGGGTCGCGTTCCACGACCAGCACCCGGCCCGGGAAACCCATCTGGGTCAGCCACCAGGCGGTTGACGATCCCATGATCGCGCCGCCGATGATGACCACGTCATAGCTGTCCTGTGCCGGTTCCGCCCGAAAGCCCTGCATGTCCGTCCCCTTCGCCTTGCTGCACGGTGTAGCGCAGCCCCAGAGGGCGGTAAATGCGGTCAGGCCTGGGCGGGAGGGATGTCAACCGAATGCAGCCAGGGCTTGATGTCCAGAAGCGGGGTGCCGTCGAAGGCATCCAGCGCGTCGACCGTCAGCACCCCTTCGTCCGTGTCCAGCGCCAGCAGCCGTACCACGGCAATGGCAATCGGGTTCGGACGTGACGGCGCGCGCAGGGCAAAGACGCCGGTCGGCCCCTCGCGGTGCGAGGGATGCAGCACGATCATGTCGCGCCGTGCCGCACCGGTCCAGTACAAGACGATCACCGGCTGGCCGACCTGCAACCCGGCCAGACCGGCCCGGAAGGGCGGATCGACCTCGATCCGGAACGCCTCAAGCGGATCGTGCGGGCCGCCCAGTTCGCGCGCCTCACGCAGGTTCTTCGGGCAATTGCCCCGCGCCCAGGGGCTGCGGAGCCGCCCGATGAAGCGCAGCCTTGCGTCGTCTGCCGTGCGGGCGGGGTCGAAGCTTAGCGCGACCTCGCCCGTGCGCCCTGACTTAGTTTGTTGCAGCCCCATGCTGATGTCCTTCGCGCCCGATGAACAACTCTCCATCGAAACTGTCGAAAAGCGCAATGGACTGAGGCCCCAGGGCCGCTTCGGCTGCGGTCACATCTGCCAAAAGTGCAACAGCACCCGCCTCGGACAGGCCAAGCCCAGTCAGCA
Source organism: Tabrizicola sp. (assembly GCA_046076605.1). GTDB lineage: Bacteria > Pseudomonadota > Alphaproteobacteria > Rhodobacterales > Rhodobacteraceae > Tabrizicola. The sequence goes on along the minus strand of JBJTSJ010000508.1, from coordinate 7,241 downwards.
TTTCCGGCATCAGAAGACCCTTGCCGGCGCAGACCTCGACGAACCAGCCCATGTCATCCTTGCGCAGGAAGGCCCGGCCGCCCAGGCCGTTCTGCGCCCAGCCCGCAATCGCGACGTCGCCCTGCACGGTTATCGGGGCCACCGTCAGCGGGTTTTCCGGCGTATCGAACTGCGCTTTCAGCAGCGCCTCGATATCGACCATGGGGTCGCCGGTCATCGCCGGGGCAGCAGCGCCATGGGCGCCATGCGCCGCATGCGCGTCATGCCCTTCGGCCCCATGCTCCATCTTGGAATGATCCATCTTGGAATGGTCCATCTCGCCCTCGCCCGTCGGAGGATCGACCATGAACTCGACCTCGACCCGGCCTGCACGTTCGAAGATCAGCGTGGCCTTGTGCATCTCGCCTTCTACGAGCTTCATCTTCAGCCCCATCAGCATGATGTGATAGCCGCCGCGCTCCAGGCTGACGGTTTCGCCGGCGGGAATCTCCAGCGCCGGCACCGGCTCCATCGTGCCGACGCCATCGGCGCCGACCTTGCTTTCGTGGACCTCGGCCTTGGCGGCGATGTCGGTTTCCACGCCGATCAGACGGTCAGCCTCGGTGCCAGTGTTGACGATGGCCATGTACCCCCCCGCCGATTTGGCCGAGGCCGGGGGCTGCGGAATATGGGGATGGATGAACTGTAAATCGCCCACAGTGATCTCATGCGCCATCACGGGCGCGGCAAACATCAGGGCGGTGGCAAGGGCAAGAAGCCGTTTCATGGTCTGGGTCCTTTGGGAATTTGGATTGGGTCACGGCGGCCCCGTCTTGGGACCGCGCCGATATCGCTGGCTGGAAAGGCTCAGACGGCCGGCGGACCCTGCGGCATCCGCGACAGGTCAAGCACCCGCGCAATGACGTCACTTTCGACCGGAGCGGCAAGAACCGTGCTGGGAGCCAGGCGCAGGTCCGCCAAAGGCGCGACAGGCAGCGGAAGGCATGCCCCGCCGCTGATCTGGCACGCCTGGCAGAGGGAATCGGCATGGCGGCCACCTGGGCCCACATCTCCGCAGATATCAGCAGCCGTTGCACCGGTTGCGGCCATCAAGGCAAGCTCGTCGCTGGTCGGCACCGCCACACGATGCCCCCAGCCCGTCGCCACCAGTGCGACAGTCAGGACAGCCAGGAAGACCATCCGCAGACGAAGAAGGGGAAGGACTCGCATGCGCCTGCCTTAGGGCGTGCTGCCCCGCCCCGTCAACCGCGCAATTCCGCACAGGTCGTGCCTTGCCTTGACGGCGCTTCGCGGAAAGACTGCAGCCGATCCTATGGAAAGGCCCCCAGCCCATGCCCGCCCCCGTTCCGGTCTTTGACGGCCACAACGACATCGTCCTGAAAATCGCTGCCGCCGGCGACAAACGCGACAAGCTCTGGCTGCAGGGGGAAGGGGCGGGGCACCTCGACCTGCCCCGGATGCTGTCGTCAGGCTTCGCGGGCGGCTTCTTCGCGGTCTACATCCCCTCGCCCGAGTATGAGGACCTGAACGCGCTGGAGCGGAAGATGGACAATCCGCCCTATGACTTTCCCTTGCCCGAGCTGATCCCCCATCAGGCCGCGCAGCCCGTCGCGGTCGAGATGCTGGGCCATCTTCTATGGATGGAACGCGCGTCCGAAGGCCGCTTCCGCTGGTGCCGGTCGGCTGCCGATATCCGGGCGGCGATGGCCGCAGGCGCGGTGGCCGGGGTGATCCACTTCGAGGGTGCCGAGCCCATCGGCCCCGACCTTGATGCGCTGCATCTGTTTCACGCAATGGGCCTGCGGTCTGTGGGCCCGGTCTGGAGCCGCCCGACCATCTTCGGTCATGGCGTGCCCTTCCGTTACCCCTCGACCGGCGACACCGGGCCGGGGCTGACCGACCTTGGCCGCGCCCTTGTCCGCGAATGCAACGCGCTGAAGATCATGATCGACCTCAGCCACCTGAACGAGGCCGGGTTCTGGGACGTGGCCAAACTGTCCGGTGCACCGCTTGTCGCCACCCATTCCAACGCCCATGCCGTCTGCCCGACCAGCCGCAACCTGTCGGACCGCCAGCTGCAGGCGATTGGCGAAAGTGGCGGCATGGCGGGCCTGAACTTCGCCACCTGCTTCCTGCGCCCCGACGGGAAGGAAAGCGCCGACATGACGCTGGACCCGGTGAAGCGCCACATCGAGCACATGCTGAAACGGGCGGGTGAGGACAGCGTCGGCCTTGGCTCTGACTACGACGGTGCGACGACCCCCAAGGGCATCGGCGGGGCGGAAGGGTTGCCGGTCCTGATCGCCGCGATGCGCGGGATGGGTCTTGGGGACGCGCTGATCGACAAGATCGCGCATGGCAACTGGCTGCGGCTGCTGGAACGCACCTGGGGCGCGTAACGGCCTCTCGTTCCAAAGCGGCCTAGCCAAGCGCGGTGCGCAAGCCCTCCGCCAACTCGGCATAGCGGTCGGCCAGCGGGTTCGACCGTCGCCAGACCAGGCCGATCGTCCGTTTCGGTCGCGGGTCCGGCAGGCGGTGCAGCACCACGGGGGCCGAGCGCAGTTCGACCTCGGCCGCCATTTCGGGGATCAGCGTCACCCCGATCCCGGCCCCCACCATCTGCACGAGCGTTGTCAGAGATGACCCTTCCATGATCTCGCCCGCCGGGCTGGGCGGCAGCTTGCAGAAGGCGATCGCCTGGTCGCGGAAACAGTGACCTTCCTCCAGCAGAAGCAGCGGCATCAAGGGCAGGTCGACCAGCGCTGGCAACGGGTGACCCGCCGCAGCCTGGTGCCGGACCAGCAGGAATTCCTCGTCGAACAGCTCCACCTCGGTGAAGGACGGCTCGGATACCGGCAGCGCCACCAGCGCCAGGTCAAGCCGCCCCTCGCCCAGATCGCGCACCAGTTTCGGTGTCACCGCCTCGCGCGGGCGCAGGTCAAGGTCGGGGTGGTTCCGCGCCAGATGCCGCATCACCTGCGGCAGAAGATAGGGCGCGACGGTGGGGATCACCCCCAGCCGCAACCGCCCCGACAGAGGCCCGGCGGACGCCCGCGCCAGCGACCCAAGCTCATCCACCGCGCGCAGAACCTCACGCGCCCGCAGCGCGAAGTCCTCGCCCAGTTCGGTCAGGCGGATCTGGCGCGCCCCCCGTTCGACCAGCGCCGCGCCCAGGATATCCTCCAGTTCCTTCACCTGCAGCGACAGTGCCGGTTGCGAGATCGACGAGGCCTCGGCCGCCCGGCCGAAGTGGCGGTGTCGCGCCAGCGCGTCGAAATAGCGCAGGTGTTTCATGGTGATCTGTGTCATAAGCTGACCATATCGCGGTGATTGGAAAATGAAAATTCCCTTTATCGCAGCAGGATGCTAGCGATGATCCCACGACGAAGATCCGCGACTCGCCTGCCGCCCCCACCGGGACGGCGCGGGTGGCGTTTTTTGTCCCCCAGTTCAGCCAGGTAGGAGAGCAAGATGGACGGCAATGACGTTGGACGGTCGGGCAAGTGCCCGGTCATGCACGGCGCGATCACCACGACCACGCAGACGGTGACGGACTGGTGGCCGAAGACGCTGAACCTCGACATCCTGCACCAGCATGACACCAAGGTTAACCCCTTGACCGGGTTCAACTATCAGGAAGAGGTCAAGAAGCTCGACTTCGACGGCCTGAAGCGTGACCTCATCGCGCTGATGACCGACAGCCAGGACTGGTGGCCCTCCGACTGGGGCCATTACGGCGGCCTTTTCATCCGCATGACCTGGCACGCCGCCGGGACCTACCGCATGGCCGACGGCCGGGGCGGCGCGGGCACCGGCAACCACCGCTTTGCCCCGCTGAACAGCTGGCCCGACAACGCCAACCTCGACAAGGCCCGTCGCCTGTTGTGGCCGATCAAGAAGAAGTACGGCAACCGCCTGTCCTGGGCCAACCTGATGGCCTTGGCCGGGACCATTGCCTACGAATCCATGGGCCTGAAGACCTTCGGCTTCGGCTTCGGTCGTGAGGACATCTGGCATCCCGAAAAGGACGTCTACTGGGGGTCCGAGAAAGAGTGGCTGAAGGACGAACGCTATCCGACCAAGGAAGACCGCTCGTCGCTGGAAAACCCGCTCGCCGCAGTGGTCATGGGCCTGATCTACGTGAACCCGCAGGGCGTCGATGGCCAGCCCGACCCGGCCCGCACCGCGATGGACGTCCGCGAAACCTTCGCCCGCATGGCGATGGATGACGAGGAAACCGTGGCGCTGACCGCGGGCGGCCACACGGTTGGCAAGGCGCACGGCAACAACAACGCCGCGCTGATCGGGCCGGAACCGGAAGGTGCCGCGCTGGAGGAAGGCGGGCTTGGCTGGAACGTCCACACCACCCGTTCGGTGGGCCGCGACACCATCACCTCCGGCCTCGAAGGTGCCTGGACCGCCAACCCGACCAAGTGGGACGGCGGCTACTTCGATCTTCTCCTGAAGTACGACTGGGAATTGGTGAAGTCCCCCGCAGGTGCCTGGCAGTGGCAGCCGATCAACATCGACCCGGCGGATATGCCGGTCGACGTGGAAGACCCGTCCATCCGCCGCATGCCGATGATGACCGACGCCGACATGGCGATGAAGGTCGACCCGAAGTACCGTGCGATCTCCGAACGCTTCGCGAAGGATCAGGCCGCGTTCAGCGATGCCTTCGCCCGGGCCTGGTTTAAGCTCACGCACCGCGACATGGGGCCGAAGGTTCGCTACCTGGGGCCGTGGGTCCCGCAGGAGGATCTGATCTGGCAAGACCCCGTCCCCGCAGGTTCGACCGCCTGGAACGTGGACGCCGTGAAAGCCAAGATCGCCGCCTCGGGCCTCTCGGTCAGCGACATGGTCACCACCGCCTGGGACTCCGCCCGCACCTTCCGCGGCTCGGACAACCGGGGCGGCGCCAACGGTGCCCGCATCCGCCTTGCCCCGCAAAAGGACTGGGAGGGCAACGAACCCGCCCGCCTGGCGCGTGTTTTGTCGGTGCTCGAGCCCATCGCCAAGGAAGCCGGGGCGTCCCTCGCCGACGTGATCGTCCTTGCGGGCAACGTGGGCGTCGAACACGCCGCGAAAGCGGCTGGCGTTGACGTCACCGTCCCCTTCCACGCCGGTCGCGGTGACGCCACTGACGCGAATACCGATGCCGACAGCTTCTCCGTCCTCAAACCCCTCGCCGACGGCTTCCGCAACTGGATGAAGAAGGACTACGCCGTCTCGGCCGAGGAACTGCTCCTCGACCGCGCGCAGCTCATGGGCCTGACCGCGCATGAGATGACCTGCCTGATCGGCGGGATGCGTGTGATCGGCACCAACCACGGCGGGACGACGCATGGCGTCTTCACCGACCGCGTGGGCGCCCTGACCACCGACTTCTTCACCGGCCTGACGGACATGGCCTACAAGTGGGTGCCCAAGGGCAACAACCTGTATGAGCTTACCGACCGCAAGACCGGCGCGGTGAAGTGGACGGCGACGCGGGCGGACCTGGTGTTCGGCTCGAACTCCATCCTGCGGGCCTATGCCGAGGTCTATGCCCAGGACGACAACCGCGAAAAGTTCGTCTGCGACTTCGTCTCGGCCTGGGTCAAGGTGATGGAAGCCGACCGCTTCGACCTGCACGCCTGATCGGCATCCCGATTGAAGGAAACGGCCCGGCCAGCGAGGTCCGGGCCGTATTCGTTGCTGGGTCTGGTACCCGCGGCCGGGCTCGAACCGGCACGGCCTTGCGGCCAAGGGATTTTAAGTCCCCAGTGTCTACCATTTCACCACGCGGGCAGCGCGGGCGACCTTAGCTGCTGGCGACGACCGGGAAAAGGCCAGTCCTTGCCTTGGCCCACCCTTGGCGACTAGCCTTTGCCGTCCAGCCCCCCTGTGAGGCCCGATGCCAACTGCCACCAGACCGCTGCCCGATAGTGACGCCGTGGTGATGGCCTGCCTGGCCCATCTGGCCCGGGTCGTGCAGGACAAGGGCCGCTTCATCTATGCGCATGAGGTCGGCGACATCGCAGCCGCTGCAGACGGCTACAACCTTCTGCGCCACTGCGGGACCCTGTGGTTCATGGCCCGTGCAGCGAACCTTCTGCCCGGAAGCGCGAACCCCGACCTTCTGTCCGCCATCGCGCGGGCCACCGGCTATGTGGGCCGCAAGGTTGCCCCACCGCCGTGGGCCGCGCCCGACCGACCGAGCCTCGGCCTGGTCGGCAATGGCGCGGTCAAGCTTGGGGGCCTGGGCCTGGGGCTTCTGGCACTGACCGAAGTCGCCCGGATCCCCGCCCTGATCCTGCCGCCAAACGCGCTCCCCCATCCCCTGCCGGAAACCATGGCCCGGATGCGCCGCTATGCGCTGGACGAAATCGACGGCGACGACTTCCGCCACAAGCGCGACTTCGAGACGGGCGAGGTGCTGGGCTTCCGGTCTGACTACTATACCGGCGAAGCGATTTTTGGCTTGCTGATGTCAGGCCCCACAACCGATGACCTGACCCGCGTCACCACAACCTTGATGCGCAAGGGGTATGGCTTTGCCGAACAAAGCCACTGGATGGCCTATGCCGCTTGCGAGGCCGTCGCCCGTGGCGTGTTGCCCGAGGCGTTGGGATCGGCCTACCTGACCGGGCTGATGGAGGCGATCCTGACCGATGCCCACTACCGCGCCCGCCGCCAGTCCACCCCCATCGCCTGCCGGACCGAGGCGCTGACCCGCGTCCTGCTGCTGTGCCGCGACCATCCCGGTCTGCTGACCCCCGACCTGATCGCCCGCATCCGCGCCCATGCGGCGGAGAACCTGGCCCTGCAGCTGGACTGGTATGCCGACGGCCAGTTCTGGAAGGGCGACGACGCGCGCAAGGTGCAGATCGACTACATCCAGCACAACGCCACCGCTTTCCTGCACTGGGGCCTTTTGGGCGAGGGCTAGCTGGCCCCCGCCAACAGCCGGCTGACCAGTTCAAAGCTGTTCCTGACCCCCATCTTGCGGATCATGTTGGCCCGATGCACCTCGACCGTGCGGGGGGAAGAGCCCATCGCCAGCGCGATTTCCTTCGATGTGAAGCCGTTCACCAGATAGCGCGCGATCCGCCGTTCCGTGGGCGTCAGCGCGCCCGCGGGGCCTTCGGCTTCCAAAGGCCGGTATGTCCAGACCGCCAGCTGCTGCGGGTCTTGCGGGTCCAGCGCCGTGCCATGCCCCTCCATCCACACGACCTGCCCGTCCTTCCGCCGCATGAAGC
>JBJTSJ010000507.1:0-3273 GCA_046076605.1 Tabrizicola sp. | reverse complement strand
GCTTGTCCATCTCTAGCATACGCGCCGCCTCTGCCACTCGGGCCCTGATCGTACCATCTGGCAAGACCACGCTTCTGCGCATGATCGCGGGTCTGGAGAGCATTGACGCGGGCGGGCTGACGATCGATGGGGTGCGGTCCGAGGGGCTTGCGCCCGGGCAGCGGAACCTCGCGATGGTGTTTCAGAACTACGCGCTCTATCCGCACATGACGGTGGCCGAGAACATGGCCTTTGGATTGCGGAATGTGGGCTTGCCGGATGGTACGATCAGGGCCCGAGTGGCAGAGGCGGCGCGTATGCTAGAGATGGACAAGCTCCTCGCCCGCCGTCCGGCGGAACTGTCGGGGGGCCAGAGACAGCGGGTCGCGATCGGGCGGGCCATCGTGAAAGAGCCGAAGGCGTTCTTGTTCGACGAACCCCTGTCTAACCTGGATGCGGCCCTGCGGGTGCGGACTAGGGTGGAACTGGCGGAGCTGCACCAGCGGTTGGGGTCGACGATGATCTATGTCACCCACGACCAGACCGAGGCGATGACCCTGGCAGACCGGATCGTCATCCTGAACAACTGCCGGATCGAGCAGGTGGGCACGCCGATGGAAGTCTATTCCCGCCCAGCCTCGCGCTTTGTGGCCAGTTTCATCGGCTCGCCCGCGATGAACCTTCTGCCAGTGACGTTGACCGGGCAGGGCGACCGGGCGGCGGCGCGGCTGGGTGATGGGTCAGTGGTACCTTTGTCCGCTGCGCCCAAGGGAGAAGGGCCGTGGGAGCTTGGCATTCGGCCCGAGGCGCTGACCGTGTCTGCGGGCGGGACGACCAAAGCGACGGCGACGGTGGTCGAACGCCTGGGCGACCGGACGCTGGTCTATGCCAGGCTGTCGGACGGGACCCAGGTCATCGCGCAGGACAGCGGCAAGTCGCAGGTGAAGGCTGGGGACAGCATCGGGCTTGCCTTTGACACGGCAGAGCTGCACCTGTTCGACGGTCAGGGCCGCGCGGTGTCCGCCTAAGCGCGGAGTTTTCGAAAACTCCGCATTGGAGCCTTCAAAGGCTTCGGCCCGACTTCTTCGAAGAAATCGGCGCCCGGTTTCAGCCTTTGATCCCGGCCGACAGCGTGATCGCCTCGGTCACCTTGCGCTGGAACAGAAGGTAGGCCACGGCCACTGGCAGACCGGCCAGGACGGCGGCGGCCAGCTGGCGGGCGTAGTAGACCCCGAAGGCGTCGTTGACCTGGGTGATGCCAACGGGAACGGTCATCATCTCGGTCTTCGTGACCGACAGGAAGGGCCAGAGGAAGGCGTTCCAGGTCCAGATGAAGCAGACGATGGCCAGCGCGGTCGTGACCCCCCAGTTCATCGGCAGGTAGACCTTGAAGAGGATGCGGAACTCACCCGCGTTGTCCATAACGGCGGCTTCGCGGAAATCCTTCGGGACCTGGTCGAAGAACTGCTTGTAAACGATGATGATCACGGGGTGGATCAGCTGCGGCAGCATGATCCCGGCCCAGGTGTTGATGAGACCGAGCTGCGAGATCAGGACGAAGTGGTTGATGATCAGCGCCTGGGTCGGGACCATGAAGCTGGCCAGGATCAGCCACCAGAGCGCGGTGCGGCCGGGGAACTTCAGCTGCGAGAGCGCATAGCCGCAGAGCATCGAAGTCACGATGGTGATGACCGTCACCCCGACCGCCACAGCGATGGAGTTCAGGTACCAGGTCATGATCTGGGTATCGAAGACGGCGGTATAGTAGTGGCTGAAGGTCAGGTTCTCGGGCCAGAGCTCGATGTAGGGGCGGACGACTTCGTCCTCGGGTTTGAGCGAGGAGATGACGCCCCAATAGAGCGGGAAAGCCCAGAGGATCGCGAAGAGGATGGTCAGGACGGTGATCACCCCGCCCCAGAAATTCGCGCGTTGCATGCCGGCGGCGGTCATTTGCGGCCTCCCGCCAGGCGCAGAAGCTGGAATTGCAGGACCGAGACGACGACCACGAGGACGAACAGCGTGACGGCAACGGCGGCGGCGCGGCCGCCCTGGTCCTGCTGGAAGGCGCGCTGGAAGACGTAGTAGACAAGGACCATGTTGTCGTTGGGGCGGCCCCCTTGCGAGAACAGGTAGACCTGGTCGAAGATCTTCAGCTGCGCGATGAGCTGGATGGTGAAGACGAGCGTCGTGACCGGCCAGAGAAGCGGCCAGGTGATCCGGCGGAAGGTCGTCCAGCGGCTTGAGTTGTCCAGAGCCGCGGCCTCGTAGATCTCGGCCGGGATGGCGCGGAGGCCGGCGAGGAACAGAAGGATCGAGAAACCGGCGGTCCACCAGATTGTCACCACGCCCACAGCAGGCATGAACCATTCGCGGGTCTTCATGATCGGGATGCGGTCGATCCCGAGAAGATCGAGAATGTGCATGGTGATCCCGAACTGGAAGTTCAGGAGCCAGTCCCAGATCAGGTAGACGACAGAGACGGGCAGGATGTAGGGCAGGAAGAAGAGCGCCAGGATCGCGGCCTGCAACCGGCCCTTCAGCCGGGAGACCCCAAGGGCGATCGCAAGCGCGATGATGGTGCCGGGAAGGACGGTCAGGACAACGAAATAGGCGGTATTCCAGGCGGCGGTGCGGAAGCGGGGGTCTTTGGGGAGTTTCTCGTAGTTCTCCACCCCGACCCAGTCGCCATGCCCGATGAGCGGCGCGTTGGTGAAGGAAATCCACAGCATCTGGAGCGTCGGCCAGACGAAGACCAGCAGGTAGATCACCAGGAACGGGGCCACCAGCACGGCAGCGATCCAGGCATCCTTGCGGCGGTTGGTCAGCATCTCATGTCCCCGAAAGCTCCGGGCCGCCTGGGGAGCACGGGCGGCCCGGAAGGTGGTACGGCTCAGAGAGCGTTCAGCTCTTCCTTGATCGACTCGACAGCCTCAGCCGGGTCCATCTCGCCGTTCAGGGTCGGCACGAAGTAGGTCGACATCACGTCGAAGATCGGCCCGGCCACGCCCGCAAGCGGGGATTTCGGGTCGAAGATCATGTTGGCCGTGAGGGTCGAGTAAGTCGCGTTCGGCTCCATCGCCTTATATTCGGCCGAGGCGACGACAGCGCCATTAGCCGGGATATGGCCGGCGGTGGCCCAGAAGAGCGAATTCTTCGAGATCCAGCTCATCACTTCAAGCACGGCGGCGCGCTTTTCGGGCGTCATCTCCTTGCCCTGGTTCGCCGGGATCGCGAAGGAGTGGCTGTCGGCATAGGTCGACGGATGGTCGAAGATCACCGGCAGTTCCACGGCGC
>JBJTSJ010000506.1:0-2987 GCA_046076605.1 Tabrizicola sp. | reverse complement strand
GCCGCAAGGCCTGCGGCGAAGGTCACCCCGTGCTGTTCGGCAATCCCCACGTCGAAGACCCGCGCCGGGAAACGCTTCTGCATCACGTCAAGGCCAGTGCCCCCCGGCATCGCCGCCGTGATCGCCACGATCCGCGGGTCGCGGGCGGCTTCCTCGGTCAGGGTCTGGCCGAAGACCGCCGTGTAGTTCGGCGCATTCGCGGGCGTCTTGTGCTGCTTGCCCGTGGCGATGTCGAATTTCGCGACGCCGTGATACTTGTCGTCCGCGCCTTCCGCCGGGCCATAGCCACAGCCCTTCTTCGTCACGACATGCAACAGGACCGGCCCGTCTGCCCGGTCGCGGATCGACCGCAGCGCGTGCAGCAGCATTGGCACGTCATGGCCATTCACCGGGCCGAAGTAGGAAAAGCCCAGCTTTTCGAACAGCGTCACGCCACCCGGCCGGTCACTGACCATCTCGCGCGCCCGCCGCGCGCCTTCGCGCAAGGGGCCGGGCAGCGCCTCTTCGATTCCCTCGGCGATGGCCTTCAGCGTGGCCAAGGGGCCGGTCCGGGCGATGGAGTTCAGATAGGTCTGCATCGCCCCCACGGGCGGAGCAATCGACATGTCGTTGTCATTCAGGATCACGAACAGCCGCTTGCCCAGATGGCCGGCGTGATTCATCGCCTCATAGGCCATGCCCGCCGTAATCGCCCCGTCGCCGATGACAGCCACGGTATCACCCACCGCCTGCCCCATCTCGCGCGCCATGGCAAAGCCCAAGGCCGCCGAGATCGAGGTCGAGGAATGCGCCGCACCGAAGGGGTCGTATTCGCTTTCGCTGCGCTTGGTGAAACCGCTCAGGCCGTCCGCCTGGCGCAGCGTCAGCATCCGGTCACGGCGACCGGTCAGGATCTTGTGCGGATAGCACTGGTGACCCACGTCCCAGATCAGCTTGTCGCGCGGCGTGTCAAAGACCGCGTGCAGGGCGACGGTCAGCTCGACCACCCCCAGCGAGGACCCAAGGTGCCCCCCGGTCTGGCTGACCACCTCGATCACCTCGCGGCGCAACTCGTCCGCTAGCTGGGTCAGGTCCCGGTCTGGCAAGGCCCGCAGGTCGGCGGGGCTTGCGACGCGGTCAAGCATCGGTTTTTCGGAAAGGGCGGCGGAACCGGGCGCGGTCATGGCGGCCTCCATAAGGGTCAAAAGGTGCCGTGTGGCGATTGAACCCACACGGCACAAGTGCCTGTCGTCCGACAGGAAGGGAACCGGGGCCCGGAGGTCCCGACATCCGGACCCGTGGGAGGGTTCGGATCAGCACGCAGGGCCCAGCGCAAGGCGTCGGATCCGGCTGGCTCAGGCCAGGTCGTGGCCCTCGGCCACGAACGGCATCTCAAGCGCCCCATAGGGCGAAGGCGTCTGGCGGCTTTCCTCGGGCAGAAGCAGGCCGACCAGGTAGATCGCCCAGACCAGAAGCACGATGGCGATCACGAAGGCGGCGGCGTAACCCGCCCCCTTCAGCATCTGGCCAAGGGTCCAGAACACCAGGCTGGTCTGCTTGCTTTCCTCGAAGTAATCGTTCGGCATTTCGACCTCCCCCTACTGCAACGGCGCGTAGCCGTGCTCCTGTGCCCAGACGTACCAATTGTCGACGACCGTCCCCGTCAAGAGGATGCCGATGCCGCCGGTCAGCGTGACCAGCACGGCAAACCACCAGGCCCAGCGGTGGATCCCTTCCATCGTTGCGTTGAACCCCATGGTCCAGCGCCAGAAGAGAGCCGCCCGTTCGGACGCGGTGCCCCGGTCGGCGATTTGTTCAAGCTCCCGGTCGCCGCCAAAGCGGCTGACGGCCAGGATCGTCGCCCCGTGCATCGCGAAAAGCAGGGCCGATCCGTAAAGGAAGACGATGCTGAGCGCGTGGAACGGGTTGTAGAACAGGTTGCCGTAGGTGAGGCTGAAGTTGTTGGTCCAGTCGAGGTGGCTGAAGATGCCGTAGGGCACGGCGTGGCTCCAGGACCCCATCAGGATCGGCCGGAACAGGCCCAGCACCAGGAACAGCCAGATCGCGGATGCGAAGGCCCAGCTGACATGCTTGCCCATCCCCAGGGCCTGCGCCCTCAGGTAGGTACGGACCCACCAGGCGCAAACGCTGACCAGAAGGAAGAAGCTGGCGATGATCCAGACCCCGCCTTCGGCCAGGGGTGCGAAGCCCAGGCCATATTCCTCGGCTGGCGGTTCCAGGCTGAACCAGAACAGGTCGCGCAGAAAGACCGCCGGGTTGTAGCCCGCCTGGTACCAGTACCACAGGCCCACGGTGACGAACCACGCAAGCCCCGAGGCCAGCGAGATCACTCCCATCGTGCCCAGATAGACGGGCCCCAACTGGGCGTTGCCGAACCAGCCGGCCAGGGACGAGAAGCTTGCCCCCTTGGTCCGGTTCGACAGTTCGACCCCTTCGGTCAGCCCCATTTCCGGGGCTCCGCGGACCTGAACCTGGGTGAAGATGTTCTGATACTCAGCCATTTACGCCTCCAGGGATTCCAGCCCACCAGGGCAATTGCAGCCACCAGTCCCACCAGACGACCCACTGGTCGAACCAGATCGTGCCAGAGATCACGATGCAGACCGCCGACCAGAAGCCTGCGTTCAGCGCCAACAGAAGACCCAGACGATGGATCCCCAGCGTGCCGACCGAGTAGCCGATGAGGTCACGGAAGTAGGTGTCCTCATGGTCCGGCGTCCGCATTTCGCGGCCCTTTTCGGGGTTGGCGGCCGACAGGATCAGCGCGCCATGCAGGGCAAGCGCCAGCGCGTTGGTGAAGAAGAAGCTCACCGCGATCATGTGCGCCGGGTTGTAGTGGAAGTTGCCGTAGGTGTAGCCGGTGTTCGACACCCAATCGAGGTGCGTCCAGATCCCGTAGGGGAAGGCATAGCCCCAGGCCCCCATCAGCGCGGGCCGGATCACCACCAGCGTCACATAGGCGAAGATCGCCATGCTGAAGGCGAAGG
>JBJTSJ010000505.1:0-2766 GCA_046076605.1 Tabrizicola sp. | reverse complement strand
TATTGGGCCGGGTTCCAGGCGGCGATGGCGATGGACATCCACCTGCGCGAGGTGGACGACGGGCGGGTGCCCTTGGCCGGGGGGCCGTTCCTGGACGTGCCGTTCTGGAACGAGGTGATGGAGGCAGGCCCTGCGGTCTGGGCCGATCTGCGGGCGCAGGTGACGCGGCTGCTGGCAGAAGGCTCGGCGTCTCGTGCGGCGGTGGAACCGCATCTGGTGCCGCGGGCCGGGGCGACGCTGCATCTGCCGTTCCTCGTCAGCGAATACACCGACTTCTACGCAGGCCGGAACCATGCCTTCAACGTCGGCACCATGTTCCGGGGGGCGGAGAACGCCCTGCCGCCGAACTGGCTGCATATCCCGATTGGCTACAACGGTCGGGCGTCCTCGGTCGTGGTGTCGGGCACCCCGGTCCGCCGCCCTTGGGGGCAGGTGAAAGGCCCGGATGACGCCGCCCCGCGCTTTGCGCCCTCGGCGCGCTTCGACATCGAGCTGGAGATGGGCGCGGTCGTGGGCCAACCCTCGACCCACGGTCAGCCGGTGACGGTGGAGGAAGCCGATGCGATGATCTTCGGCTATGTCCTGCTTAACGACTGGTCGGCGCGGGACATCCAGGCCTGGGAATACCAGCCCTTGGGGCCGTTCCAGGCCAAGGCGACGGCGACGACGATTTCCCCCTGGATCGTGATGAAGGCTGCGCTGGAGCTATTCCGCACATCGACCCCGGCCCGGGAAAAGCCGCTGCTGCCCTACCTGCTCGAACCGCGCCCGATGCTTTACGACATCGCGCTGGAGGTTGGGCTGACGCCCGAGGGCGGGACGGAGACGGTGATCGCCCGCACCAACTATGCCGAGATGTACTACTCCGCCCCGCAGCAACTGGCGCATCACACGACCTCGGGTTGCGCGATGAATGTGGGGGATCTTCTGGGGTCCGGCACGATCTCCGGCCCGACGAAGGAGTCGCGCGGCAGCCTGTTGGAGCTGTCCTGGGGCGGGAAGGAACCGTTCCCGGTGGATGGCGGGACCCGCAGCTTCATCCAGGACAACGACACCCTCACCCTGCGCGGTCAATGCAAGGGTGACGGCTACACCATCGGCTTTGGCGATTGCGCGGGCAAGGTGATCCCGGCGCTCGCCGACCCTTACAAAAGGACCTGACATGGCAAAGGCTTTCGCGTCGCAGGGCGATCTGGCGGATAAGACCATCAGCTTTACCGAGATCGGCGAAGGTCTTTACGCCTTTACCGCCGAGGGGGACCCGAACTCGGGCGTCATCATCGGGGATGACAGCGTCATGGTGGTCGAGGCGCAGGCGACGCCCCGGCTGGCGCAAAAGGTGATCGACTGCATCCGGGGCGTGACCGACAAGCCTATTTCTCATGTCGTCCTCACCCACTACCACGCTGTCCGCGTGCTGGGAGCCAGTGCGTTCAACGCGCCGCAGGTCATCATGTCGGAAGCCGCCCGCAACATGGTGGCCGAGAGGGGGCAAGAGGACTGGGACAGCGAGTTCCAGCGGTTCCCGCGCCTCTTCCAGGGGCATGAGTCGATCCCGGGCCTCACCTGGCCCACCACCACCTTCAACGGCAAGATGACCGTTTGGCTGGGCAAGCGGCGGGTCGACATTTGCCAACTTGGCCGCGCGCATACGGCGGGGGATGCGGTGATCCATGTGCCGGACCAGAACGTGATGTTCACCGGCGACATCGTCGAGGCGCATTCGGCCTGCTACTGCGGCGACGGCCATTTCGCCGACTGGGGCAGCACGCTGGAGGCGATCCGGGCCTATGACCTCGATGCGATTGCTCCGGGCCGGGGAGATGCGGTTGTCGGTCGGGACGCGGTCAATGCCGCGCTGGACCGGACGAAGGACTTCGTCGAGTCCACTTACAAGCCGGTGGCTCGTGTCGCGGCGCGGAATGGCAGCCTGAAGGAAGCCTGGGACGCCTGCCGGGCGGAATGCGATCCGAAGTTCAAGGACTACGCGATCTACGAACATTGCCTGCCCTTCAACGTGGCCCGAGCATACGACGAGGCGCGCGGGATCAGCCATCCCCGGATCTGGACCGCCCAGCGCGATCTGGAAATGTGGGCGGCCTTGCAGGGCTGACCGGACAGGGGGAGGGGACGACATGACAGCGCTGGTTCCGGAACGCTATGCGGTGGCCTTCCGCCTGTACCCTTACGCGAAATCGCCGGATCAGGACGCGGCAACCCCGGTCCGTCGCAAAGTGGTGATCGTTGGCGGGGGGCCCATTGGCCTTGCCACCGCGCTGGACCTTGGGCGGCGGGGCGTGCCGGTGGTGCTGCTCGATGACCACGAAGGCGCAGGGCTGGGCAGCCGGGCGCTGTGCTTTGCCAAGCGCACTCTGGAAATCTGCGACCGGCTGGGCGCTGCGGGGCCGATGCTGGCGAAGGGCGTGCAGTGGAACGTGGGCAAGGTGTTCCACGACGACCGGCTGCTGTATGGATTCAACCTTCTGCCAGAGGGCGGCCATGCCTTCCCGGCCTTCATCAACCTGCAGCAGCCGTGGTTCGAGAAGTTCCTGCACGATGCCATGGTCGCCGCCCAGGCCGAAGGCGCCCCCATCGAATTGCGGGGGCGGAACCGGGTGGATGCCGTCACTCCGGCGGCGGACCATGTGGTGCTAGACATCATGACCCCGGACGGGCCTTACCGGCTGGAAACCGACTGGCTGATCGCCTGCGATGGGGCGCGCAGCCCGGTGCGTGGGATGCTGGGACTGTCCTTTGACGGGCGGG
>JBJTSJ010000504.1:0-3406 GCA_046076605.1 Tabrizicola sp. | reverse complement strand
GAAGGTCACGATCATGACCCTCCACGCCGCGAAGGGGCTGGAGTTTCCGGTCGTTTTCCTGCCGGGGTGGGAGGATGGCCTTTTCCCCTCCCAGCGCAGCATGGATGAGAGCGGGCTGAAGGGGTTGGAGGAGGAACGGCGGCTCGCCTATGTCGGCATCACCCGGGCCGAGGAGGTCTGTACGATCAGCTTCGCCTCGAACCGGCGGGTCTACGGGCAGTGGCAGTCTCAGCTCCCTTCGCGCTTCATCGATGAACTTCCGGGGGAGCATGTCGAGGTGCTGACGGCCCCGGGTCTCTATGCCGGCGGCTTCGGCGCGGCGGCGTCGGTCGGGATCGGGTCGAGCCTGGAGGAGCGGGTCTCGAAGGCCGACGTCTACAACTCCCCGGGCTGGCGGCGGCTGCAGGAAAACTCTGCTGCCCGCCCGATCCGGCAGCCGCAGGAGGCGCGGCATGTGGTGATCGATCTGGAGGCGGCCTCGCCCTATGTGATCGGGGACCGGGTCTTCCACCAGAAGTTCGGCTATGGCGAGATCATGGGGATCGAGGGGGACAAGCTGGACGTGGAGTTCGACCATGCCGGGTCGAAGAAGGTTGTCGCGCGCTGGGTGATCCCGGCGGACCAGGTGGATGACGTCCCGTTCTGACGGGATGTGTCCACGGTGGACAAACCTTGGAAGCCCTGCTGTTTCAAAGGCTTGCGATTTCTTGTTAGGGGTTTCTTAACCCCCGCCCACGGGCCCTAATCGGGCTGGTTCCGTTGCACAAGACCAGTGACCGCAGCCGCGCCAAGGGCGGTGACGATCCAGCCCCAGACCTCTAGCACCATGGTCAGAATGCGGGTCGACCAGCCGGTCCAGGTGACGGTGGTGGCCGACCAGGCGGACTTCTGGCCAATGTCCACCAAGGGAACGATCACGTCGAAGGCATAGGCGATGGAGTAGAAGGTCTCGTAGTGCTGGGCGGTCCCT
Source organism: Tabrizicola sp. (assembly GCA_046076605.1). Lineage (GTDB taxonomy): Bacteria > Pseudomonadota > Alphaproteobacteria > Rhodobacterales > Rhodobacteraceae > Tabrizicola. The sequence goes on along the minus strand of JBJTSJ010000504.1, from coordinate 2,436 downwards.
GTCGCGGTCCAGTCGGCCGTCGGAGACATGGCCTGATCCTGCATCGACCACCACCAGTTGAAGGAGGTGAGGATCAAGTCGGAGTTCGGGACCATCGCGCCCGACCGCCAGGCGTGGTTGTACCAGAAGGCTGCAAGGATGGTAGACACGATGACCGCCCAAATTGCCCGCTGCGGCGCATGGCCGTGCCCGACGAGAGCATTCAGGAAGCCAGTCTTCACTCGGCTCCACAGAATTGCGGCGCGACTGGAGAGGGCGTGGGTGCGCATCCGGTTACGGAAGTCCTGCCGCGCATAGTCGAGCGTAAGGGCATCAAGCGGTTCGGGCGCGCCGCGCGGGGTGGGTGGAGCGGACTGAAGGCGCATGAACAGGTCAAGTGTTTCCTCCGCCTCTGCCTGCAGCGGGGCGGGAAGCGTGGCACCTGAGTCAATGACACGTTGGAACGCCTTCTGATCCGGCCTCTGGCTCAGCTGGCGTACGGACCGGGCGAACCGGCGGCGGGCGCGGTGCTGCTTTTCATTTGTCTTGGCGGCGACCTGCGCGGCCTCGATCAACACCTTACGCGCCTCGCCCGCATGGCCCATCTGGCGGAGGACCTTGGCAAGCTGGGTGTAGGGTTGAGGGAAAAATTCACTCTGCCAATGCGACCCGGCGTGGAGCCAGTCCTTCCGCGCGTTAAGGGTTGTGGCACCGTCGATGCGGTCATAGGTGAAGCCATCCAAGATCAGGTCGTTGGCGATGGTCGGCCAAACAGCCGGATCGTCCACCAGATCGCCGGCGTGGGCGGCAGTCAGATCGATCCGGCCTTTGACGGCCCCCCCAAGGTTTCGGAAGAACAGTCCTTGCGTTACCGTTAGGCGCTGCGCATTCACCGCCTCGCCTTCCTTGCCGTCAAACCTTGCGCCCGTACAACTCAACTGCCCACCGATCTGCGCGCCGTTCAGATCGACTGTGCCGGTGGCGGTGATGGTGCGGAGTAGGAGGCTGTCCTTGACCTTTACCCCCTGCGCGTTCAGCGCGTCGCCGCCCTTGCCGTCGAGCGTTGCGTCGGTGCAATCCAGCTGCCCGCCGATCTGCGCGCCGTTGAGAGCGACGGTGCCGGTGGCGGTCAGGGAGCTAATGAACAGGCTTTGCCCGACCGTTACCCTCTGCGCGTTCAGCGCTTTGCTGTCCTTTCCGTCAAACGTCGCTCCCGTGCAGCTCAGCTGCTCCCCGATCTGCGCGCCGTTGAGATCGAGGGTGCCGGTCGCGGTGAGGGAGCGGAGGACGAGGTCTTGCCCGACCGTCACCGCTTGCGCGTAAAGCGCCATGCTGTCCTGGCCATCGAGCCTTGCGCCTGTGCAGTCCAACTGCCCGCCAATCTGTGCGCCGTTGACGGCGATCGTGCCGGTGGCAGTAAGGGTGCGGAGGAAAAGGTCATGCCTGACCTTTACCCCCTGTGCGTTCAGAGCCTTGCCGCCCTTGCCGTTGAACCGTGCGCCCGTGCAAGTCAGCTGCCCGCTTACCTGCGCGCCGTTGACATCGACGGTGCCGGTGGCGGTGAGGTTGCTGAGGAAGAGGCTTTGCCCGACCGTCACCTCCTGCACGTTCAGCGCGTCGCCGTCCTTGCCGTCGAGCCTTGCGCCCGTGCAAACCAATTGCCCGCCTATCTGTGCGGCGTTTGCATCGATGGTGCCGGTGGCGGTAAGGCGGCGGAGGTAGAGGCTGCCCTTTATGCGTACGCCTTGGGCGAAAAGGCCGTGGTCAAGCTGACTGTCGTCAAGGCTGAGAAGGTGGAAGCGGGCCTGTTCTAGCCGGGGTGTTTCGGGGAAGCGGCAGAAGTCCAGCGTGGTTGCGCCACGGGCGGTGCAGTAGGCTAGGTCGAGTTCGCCCTCGATCCAACCGCCGATGAGGGTGACGCCGCGTTCGTGGAGGTTGCAGCCCTTTGTCCCGCCGAGGATCAGGAGGCGGAGGAGGTCGGCGCGGATGCGGGTCTTGTCGGTGGCGGCGGCGGGGCGGGTGGGTTTCTCGGGGTCGCAGAGATAGCAGGCACTGCCCTCCCTCACCGCTTCAATCAGGTCGCGTTCGGCGGTTGTGAGCGCGTCTTGGCCTGTGAGGGCTTCGTAATCGGCAACGGATTTCAATCGCATGGGGCACCTTGCAAGGACGGGTGCAGGGTGGCTTGGACCATGGGATTCGCGCACGTGGTGGAGTGGGTTGCGCTTTCGGGCGGGGCGGGGGCATTCTGGCGGGAGCGGTGGGGGAGGACGGGATGCCGGGAGAAGCGATTGAGCTGGCGCGGCTTGCTGATGTGCTGGAGGCGCGGGCAGGGGACGGTCGGGTGATTGCGGCCATCGCGGGGGCGCCGGGGTCGGGGAAGTCGACTCTCGCCGAAAAGCTGGTGGGGAAGCTGAACGGGCGGAAGCCGGGGTTGGCGGCGGTGCTGCCGATGGACGG
>JBJTSJ010000503.1:0-7033 GCA_046076605.1 Tabrizicola sp. | reverse complement strand
AGCTGGATCATCACCGCCGCCCCGGCCTCATGGCAGTCGTCGGCCAGCCGCTTCATCCACGGCACGATCTCGTCCTTCCAGACGAGGAGGTTGGAAAACACCGGCGGGCTGTCGCGGCTGGTGCTGGCGGATCCCGCGGTCATCACCATCGAGACGCCCGCTTTCGCCCGCTCCAGATGGTACAGCCGATAGCGGTCCTTCGGCAGCCCATCGTCGCCGTATGCCGGTTCATGGCTCGTCGTCATGATCCGGTTGCGCAGCGTCAGGTGTTTCAGCTGGAACGGCTGAAGAAGGGGATCGTTCGACATCTTTGCGGCCTGCAGTTCAAGGATGTCGGGATGCTAGATCGCGCCCCGGCATCGCGCAAGACAAAACTCGACACATATGTCGAGTTTGTACGGCCTTGTCTTGCACTGTCCGGCAAGCCTAGGGTGGCGCATGACGATGCAACGACCAGAACGCGGCTGGCGGGGAACGCCGGATATCTGGCTGGACGCGGCCTATGACCTGCTGGTCGAGGGCGGCGTCGATGCGGTCAAGGTGATGCCGCTGGCCGAACGGCTGGGCCTGTCGCGCACCAGCTTTTACTGGCATTTCCCCGACCGCGAGGCGCTGCTTGCCGGGCTGGTCGACCGCTGGCGCACGAAGAACACCGCCAATCTGGTTGCGCGCTGCGAGACCGTCGCGGCCACGATTTCCGAGGCGTTGTTGAACCTGTTCGACTGCTGGTACGACAGCGACCTGTTCGACAGCCGGTTGGAGTTTGCGCTGCGGACCTGGTCACTGACCGATCCCGCCGTCGCCGCCGCGATGGCCGAGGCCGATGCCATCCGGGTGGCCGCGATCACCGGGCTTTTCCGGCGCTATGGTTATCACGAGACCGAAGCCGACACCCGGGCCCGCACGCTGTATCTGACGCAGGTTGGTTACATCGCCGTACGGTCGCAGGAAAGTTTTGAGGTCCGGATGAGCCGGGTCCCGGCCTATGTGCTGACCTTCTGCGGCACGGCTCCGAGCGTGGCCGAAGTGGCCGCCTTCCGGTCACGCCACGCGCTCAGGTCAGGCGCTGAAGCAGGTCCTTGAGGAGGCGCGCCTCGTCGGCTGTCAGCGGGCCGACCGTTTCGGCCGAGACGGCCAGCGCCGTGGCGACCTTGTCGGTGAACAGCGCCTCACCCGCCTGGGTCAGGCTGACGGTCAGACGACGCCGGTCCGACGGGTCGGCGCTGGTCGTGACATAGCCAAGCTTGGCAAGCCGGTCGACCACGCCCTTGATCGTCGCGGCATCCATTGCCGTCGCGCGTCCCAGGTGGTTCTGCGACTGCGGACCGATCTCGGCCAGCCGGGCAAGGACTGCAAACTGGGTTGTCGTCACCTCGGGGATCGCGGCGGCAAATATCGACAGGTGCCGCTGCGTAACCCGGCGCAGGACATAGCCGATCTGGTCGTCGAGGCGATAGGATTTGGCGTCGGTCATGCCTTCGCGATACGACGTGAAACGGGCCGGTGCAAGGTCGTTGACAGAATCTGCGCAGCGGCCTCAGACTGTTGCTATACAAACGAAATGGGAACCGCCGACGTGGACTATGCCCGCCCCGAGACACTGACCGAGGCGCTGGGGTTCCTGGCCCGAGGCGGTCGCGTCCTGGCGGGCGGGACGGACCTTTACCCCGGGGCGGGGGTGCGGCTGTCCGGGCCGGTGGTGGACCTGGCCGGTGTGGCCGATCTGGCGGGGCTGCAGCTGGGAACAGAGCTGCGGATCGGGTCCGCGACGTCCTGGACTGCGATTGCCAAGGCTGCGCTGCCGCCGGCCTTGCGGGCGCTGCAGCAGGCGGCCCGGCAGGTCGGCGGGCGGCAGGTGCAGAACGCCGGGACCATCGGCGGCAACCTGTGCAACGCCTCGCCCGCCGCGGATGGCGTGCCTCCGCTGCTGGCGCTGGGGGCCGAGGTTGAACTCGTCTCGGCCAATGGGGCGCGGCGACTGCCGCTGCAGGACTTCCTGCTTTGCCCGCGCCGGACGGCCCTTCAACCGGGTGAGGTTCTGACGGCGGTGCTGGTTCCCGCGACGGGGTTGCAGGGCCGGTCCGCCTTCGTCAAGCTGGGCGCACGGACGCATCTGGTGATCTCGATCGCCATGGTGGCGGCGCGGTTGAAGCTGGAGGCGGGCCGGGTGACGGCGGCTGCGGTGGCCGTGGGGGCCTGCTCTCCGGTGGCGGTGCGGCTGCCCTTGATCGAAGCCGCGCTGCTGGGCGCGCCGGTCGATCAGGCGCCGGGCCGGGTGCGGGCCGAGGATGTGGAGGCGGCACTGGCCCCGATCGACGACGTGCGCGCCACGGCGGCCTACCGGCGCGAGGCGGCGGTGGACCTGGCGCGGCGCGCGGTGGCGGAGGCACTGGGATGATCCGGTTCCAGTTGAATGGCAGCGAGATCGCGGTCGACGCCCCGCCGTCCGAGCGGTTGTCCGAGACGCTGCGCGAAAGGCTGGGGAAAGTCGGCACCAAGGTCGGCTGCGATGCGGGCGACTGCGGGGCCTGCACGGTGCTGCTGGACGGGGCAGCGGTCTGCGCCTGCCTGACCCCGGCCGCGCGGGTCTCGGGTCGCCAGGTGACCACGGTCGAGGGCGAAACGCCTGAACTGACGCGCCTGCGCGACAGCTTCCACGCCCATGGTGCTGCACAATGCGGCATCTGCACGCCTGGGATGCTGCTGACGGCGGCGGACTTGCTGGTGCGGAATGCCCGGCCCTCGGCGTCCGAGGTGGAGCAGGCACTGGGCGGCGTCCTCTGCCGCTGCACCGGCTATCGCAGCATCATCGCCGCCGTAGTGGCAGTGGGGCAGGGCACCCTGCCGGCCAGCGCGGAGGGGGCGGTCGGCACCAGTGTCTGTCGCCTGGACGGCGCGGCCAAGGTCGCGGGCGACAGATTCGGCGCCGACGAATGGCCCGAAGGCGCGCTGGTGGTGAAGGCCGTCCGCTCGCCCTATCCCCATGCCACGTTCCAGATCGGTGACCTGACCGCCTTCCGCGCCCGGGCCGGGGTGGCAGGGGTCTTCACCGTGGCCGACATCCCCGGCCGCAACGCCTTTTCCGTGATCCCGCCCTTCGCTGACCAACCCGCCATCGCCGTCTCTCCCGCCCGGTTCCGGGGCGAATGCGTGGCGCTGGTGGCCTTCGAGCCGGGGGCCGAGGCCGACCTCACCGCTTTCCCGGTCACCTGGACTGCATTGGACCCGCTTGCGACTCCCGAAGCCGCCGAGGCGGGGACGGCGATCCACGCGAACCGCCCCGGCAACCTCTTGGTCGAAGGCCGCGTGATCAAGGGCGACGCCGCCGCCGCGCTGGCGACCAGCGCCCATGTCGTCGAAGGGGTGATGACCACCGCCTTCGTAGAACACGCCTATATCGAACCCGAAGCCGGGGCCGCCTGGATGGAGGGCGACACCCTTGTCATCCGCGCCTGCACCCAGGCCCCCGGCATGGACCGCGAGGATACGGCGGCAATCCTTGGCCTGCCCTTGGAGCGGGTCCGCATCATCCCCTCGGCCACCGGCGGCGGCTTCGGGTCCAAGCTCGCCATCTAACTGCAACCGCTGATCGGATTGGTCACGCTGAAGACCGGGCGCCCCTGCCGGATGGTCTATTCGCGCCAGGAAAGCATGATCTCGACCACCAAACGCCACCCGGCCGAAATGCGGGGCCGGATCGGCTGCGACCCGCAAGGCCGGATCACCGGAGTGGAATTCGAGGGGCGCTTCAACACCGGCGCCTATTCCAGCTGGGGGCCGACGGTGGCGAACCGGGTGCCGGTGCATGTTTCGGGCCCCTACCTGACGCCCGCGATAACGGCAAAGGCGCGGGCGATCCACACCCACGGGCCCGTGTCGGGCGCCTTTCGCGGCTTCGGTGTCCCGCAGGGAGCCCTTTGGCAAGAGACGCTTTACGACCGCCTCGCCGACAAGGCCGGGATTGACCGGCTGGAGTTCCGCCTGCGCAACGCGCTCCGCGATGGAGACCCGTCAGCGACCGGGCAGGCCTTGCGCGCAGTCGGCATCCACGATTGCCTGTCGGCGCTGCAACCGCACTGGACGCGCGCTCTGGCCGAAGCCGACGGGCAAAAGGGCAGGGGCGTCGGCGTCGCCTCTTGCTGGTACGGCTGCGGGAACACGGCTTTGCCGAACCCCTCGACCATCCGCATCGGCCTGTCCCGGACCGGAGAGGTCGTCCTCCACCAGGGCGCGACCGATATAGGGCAAGGGTCCAACACTGTCATCGCCCAGATCGCGGCCGAGGCTTTGGGCCTGCCGCTTTCCTCCTTCCGGCTGATCGGCCCGGACACCGGCTTGACCCCGGACGCCGGCAAGACTTCTGCCAGCCGCCAGACCCATGTCTCCGGTCGGGCCGCAAAGGCCGCCGCCGAGGGCTTGCGCGCCGAGATTCTCCGCCGCGCCAATGCGGGCGAGGGCGCGGCGCTGGCGCTGGACGGTCCCACCCTGACTGTCTGCGACCGGGGTACCCTGGCCCGGATCGATCTTTCCACCCTTCCCGCAGACGCCCATGGTCACGCCCTGACAGCCGAAGCGACCTACGACCCGCCAACGTCGCCCTTGGACGTGAACGGCCAAGGCGCGCCCTATGCTGTCTACGGCTATGGCGCGCAGATGGTGGAGCTGGAGGTGGATGCGGCCCTTGGCACTGTCCGGCTGCTGAAGATCACCGCCGCGCATGACGTGGGCCGCGCGATCAACCCGATGCTTGCCCGCGGCCAGATCGAAGGCGGTATCGCGCAAGGCATCGGCATGGCGCTGATGGAGGAATACCTGCCGGGCCGGACCGAAAACCTGCACGACTACCTGATCCCGACCTTCGGCGATGTGCCTCCCATCGAAAGCCTGTTGATCGAGGTCCCCGACCCCGAAGGCCCCTTTGGCGCCAAGGGACTTGGCGAGCATGTGCTGATCCCCACCGCGCCCGCGATCCTGAACGCGATCCGCCACGCAACGGGTGCCGAGATCACCCAGGTTCCCGCCCTGCCACATCGGGTATGGGAGGCCTTGGGATGACCCAGGACCCGGAAAAGATCCGCTGCGATGCCTGCCCGGTGATGTGCTACATCGCGCCCGGCCAGACCGGGGCCTGCGACCGCTATGCCAACGACGCAGGCCGGATCGTCCGCACTGATCCCGTGGTGATGTTGTCCCACACGGTCGAGGCCGGGGGGCGGGTGGTGCCCTTCGCTGCGCGCGACTGGGACGGCTCTCCAGTCCCCGCCGACGCATTCGTCACTGGCATCGGGTCCGGGACAACCTACCCCGACTACAAGCCCGCGCCGTTCATCGTCTCGTCCCAGGTGGCTGGAGCCGACATGGTCACCGTGGTGACCGAGGCGATCTTTTCCTACTGCGGCGTCAAGGTGAAGATCGACACCGACTGTTTCCTTGGCCCCGAAGGTGCCACGGTCCGGGTCGAGGGCGAACCCATCGGCCATGTCACCACTGCCGAATACGGCAGCCAGATGCTGTCCCTCGGCGGCGTCCACCACCTCACCGGCGGCGGCAAGGCCGAGGGGCGCGTCACCTGTGCGGCGATGCTCGCCCTCTGCAATGGTAAGGCGGTGGAACTGGCCATCGACGGCGGTTCGACTGTCGTGGTGCAGGCGGGCCAGGCCCCCATCGTCGACGGGGTGCGCGAACGGCGGATGCGGGTCGGCTGCGGCTCGGCCACCATCGGGATGTTCGCGGCGCAGTGGCAGGGACTGGTGGACGAGGTGGTGGTGGTCGACGACCACATCACCGGCGTCGTATCCGAACACCAGGCGGGCAAGGTGATTGGCTGGCAGCCGACGGGCATCAAGATCAAGGGTCATAGGTCCACTCCGGGTCGCTACTTCAGGGTTTCCGAGCCCGGGCAGGGCTGGGGCGGCACCCGGCTGACCGACCCGTTGGAGATCCTGGGCGAGTGGAACCCGAAAAAGGGTGCACGGCCGGGCTTGCGGCTGCTGATGGTCTCCACCACGGGCGAACAATATGCCTACTACGTGCTGGACGATGCCTTGCGGCCCGTAGCGCAAGAGTTGCCACAGAACCTGAAGAAAACCGTCGAACTCATTGATGAGAATTGCGAACCCTCGCTCTGCACTGTCCTGTTCGTCGGCGGGGCCGGGGGCAGCTTGCGCGCGGGCGTGGCGAAGAACCCGGTCCGCCTGACGCAATCCGTGCAGGGGGGCGTGACCCGTCTCACCTCGGGCGGGGCAGAGAGTTACGTCTGGCCCGGCGGCGGAATCACCTTCATTGTCGACGTCACCCGCCTGCCCAAGGGCGCTTTCGGCTATGTTCCAACGCCCGCCCTGGTCGCGCCGCTGGAGTTCACCATGGCCCGCGCCGATTACCTGGCGATGGGCGGGCATGAGGAGGCGATCCGCACGCTCGACCAATCCATCGCCGAGGGCGGCGAATACCCCACCAGCCTGAGGGTCGCGCCATGGCCCTGACCGCCGCCCGTCCGCAAGGGGCCATCGCCGCGCTGCTGGCCGACGGTCGGCTGCACCTGCAGCACGGCCCCATCGACATCGTGGCCCAGGCCTTCGGCGATCCTCCCGCCGTCCGCGCCGCCTACACCCGCGCCAGCGCCCGCTTTGCCTCGGTGCTGGAGGAACTGGTCACCGAACTGCCCGCCCTGCGATCTCAAGACCTGCCGGTCGAGGGACCCATCGCCCGCCGCATGGCCGCCGCCGTGGCACCCTTCCGGCCTGCCTTCATCACCCCGATGGCCGCCGTTGCGGGTGCCGTCGCCGAAGAGGTGCTTGCCGCTCTGACCGGCCCTGGCATCGCCCGTGCCTATGCCAACAATGGCGGCGACATAGCGCTGCACATCGCTGTGGGAGAGCTGACCTGTGCGCTGGCCGGAACCAGTGACCGGGTCACGCTCCGCGCCAACGATCCGGTGCGTGGTATCGCGACCTCGGGTTGGCGGGGGCGAAGCTTCTCGCTGGGGATCGCGGATTCAGTGACGGTGCTGGCCCGGACCGCCGCGATGGCAGAC
>JBJTSJ010000502.1:0-15314 GCA_046076605.1 Tabrizicola sp. | reverse complement strand
TCCGGCGCAGGGGTCCCGTCGGCCAGCAGGACCAGCACGCGATCCGGATAAAGCCGATCGGACACCCTTTCGACCCCCTGCAGGCGGATGCGATATTGACCCTGAGGAAGCGCGGCCTCGTCAGTCAGGCGAATCTCGGCCGAAAGCGGTCGCAATATGATTGCGCATGTTGGCAATTCTGCTGTCCAGCCCCGTGGCGGGATCAAGGACCATGGCCACAAGGTTCGGCGCAAACTCGATGTGGATATCGTCGAAGTCCAACACATCTCCGATCGTTCGCTGCCTCGGCGGGTCAAGCGTAGGCGCGTCGGGTTCGGCGATGCTGGACTTTCGCCGGGTTTGGTAGACCGCCAAACCCCCAAGGGAGAAAGCCGCCAGAATGAACGGAATGAAAGGCATCCCGGGGACCAGGGCAAAAAGCGTCATAAGGGCCGCAACGGTTCCCAACGCACCCGGATACCTTCCCAGTTGGGCGAAGAACGAGATATCGGCCGTGCCCTTCTGGCTTCCTTTTGCCAGCAGAAGGGCCGCGGCGACGGAAATGATGACCGACGGAATCTGACTGACCAGACCGTCCCCGACGGTCAGGATCGTATAGGTCTCGAAGGCGGTGCCCACATCCAAACCATGGATGAAGATGCCGACGATCAGCCCAACGATGATGTTGAGGGCCGTGATCAACAGGCCGGCAATCGCGTCGCCCTTCACGAACTTCGACGCCCCGTCAAGCGAGCCATAGAAGTTCGTTTCCGCCATTTCCTGTTCGCGCCGGTGCTTCGCTTCGGCATGATCAATGGCCCCTGCGGACACGTCAGCATCGATAGCGAGTTGCCGTCCCGGCATTCCATCCAACGCAAAGCGCGCACCGACCTCGGCCATGCGGCCCGCACCCTTGGTGATGACGATGAAGTTGACGATCATCAGGACGATGAAGATCACCAGACCAAGGATCAAATCCCCGCCCATGATGAACTGAGCGAAGCCTTCGATCACATGACCTGCAGCATCCGTGCCGGTGTGGCCCTGGCCAATGATCAGTTTGGTCGAAGATACGTTGAGTGCAAGGCGCAGTAGCAGCGATGCCAAGAGAATCGTTGGAAACGCTGAGAAATCCAGTGGTCGGTCAATGAACAGCGTGACAGTCAGCATCAAGATCGCGAGCGAAAAGGACAGAGCCAGGCCGACATCCAGCACCCACGCCGGGACTGGCAGGATCATCATCACGATCACGGCCATTAGGCCGATGGCCAGCAGGATCGTGGGACGAAAGATTGCCTGGATCGATAAGCCGCTCGGCATAGTCAGGGATCTCCGATCAAGGGGTGCCCGCCAGTGCCGGACGGAAAGAGTGACCCTTTCAGCCCGGGGCTACCTGCGACAAGCAGCGGAAATCGGTTCTGCCTGTCCACGACAGGCTCTGCGACCGGATCAGCGCCCGCGGCAAGGCGGTCATATGTTGCCTCGAACTTGCTCTTGTAGGCTTCCGCAAATTCGGGTGTTCCCGAATGATAGGCGGCCGCGGCCAGTGCCCAGTCGCCCGTCTTTGCGTAATGCTGCGAGAGATATTCGGCTGCGTAACTTGCGTTCTGCTCGGGGTCCAACATGTCATCAAGCGAGCCGAAGGCTGACGCGTGCCAGCGGTAGTTCAGCTGGAAACAGCCAAGATCAATGTTGGTGGCTCCTTCACGCAGTGCGAGGTCGACGCCCTTCGCTGCTTCTGCCGCACTTTCATACCAGCGACCATCGCCGCCAAAGTTCACCGTCCAGGGCCAGGGCTGATCGTTGCGCCCGGTTTCGACAGTCGTGATTGCTACAAGAACCTCGTAGGGTACACCGGTTTCCTTTGCAGCCTTTGCGGCCGCATCACGGCACATGGCGATCGGATCGGACAGGGCGTGGCTTGACCCAGGAACGAGAAGGCAAGAGATCAGGGACAGGACGCACAAGGTCGGACCAGGAGTTCCGAAGGTCATTTTCTTCCTTTTTCGCGTCTGTTTTACCTAAGCTTTCTGCCGAGGCATGACCGCAGTCTAGCGGGCGAATCTTTCCGGTCGGTTACCTAGTTCAACCGCCATCCGGCAAAGCAACGGATCCGAGCAGAGCTTCGATTGCCGCCCGCGACGTCGCACTTGCTTCGATGGCGTTTGCGCCACGACCAAGCGGTCCGCTGGCGGTGTCTACCTCGACCGACTGGGTCAACTCTGCCGCGGTCTGCCAGACCTCCGGCGTTGAAGGATAAAGTGCCGACCAGTCTTCCTGCCAAAGGCTTGTCCGCGATGCTGCGTCGGTCTGCCCACTCGCCGCCAGTGTCTCTCTTGCGTCGGCCAAATCGCCCAAGGCAAGCAAAGCCTCGGCTCTGACGGCTGCGACCTCTGGCCCGGCAAGCCCAGCAAGCAGATCGACAGCACGCGATGCCTCACCCGTGTCCAGCAGTGCCACTGCCGCAGCAAGACGCCGATCCGGAGCGTCGGAGGGCAAGACCGGTCCAAGCCAGGACAGTCCGGCATCCGGGAACCCAAGCGCCAGAAGACGGCGAGAGATCTTTAAGCTCAGTTCCGGAGCAACTTGGGGAGGCTGTGTCCCACCAGGCATTACTGCATGGCGCAAGAAGTCGTCATCTGTCGCTCGCTCGTGGACAACTTGCCAGAGGTCGGCAAGCGTTTCGCCCTTGGTACCCTCGCTCTTGAACGCCGCCTCTGTCTGTCCTGAAAGCGCAAGGGCGAGAACGATTGCACGATCGACTTCTTCTGCAAGGTCGGTGTCTCCAATCTCTATGCGCCCCGAAATCAGGGCCTCGGCCACTTCAGGGCCAATCGGGTCCAGCGTGCGAAAATGAGCCTCTACCAGGGTGACCAGCCCGTCCGCCGAATTGCCCTCAAGCGCTACAACCTCTTCGGCATGGGACCGGGCAGCATCCGAATCGCCCTCATGCAGATTGCGTTCGGCGTCAAGCAGCGCCACGGTCGCGGCATCAATGTTCGGCGTCCGCTCCATCGCATCGCGGATTGTGCGAACAGCGCCCGGATCATCCAGCGCAAGGAATTTTTCCGCCAGGCTGCTTCCCAGATGGGCGCGCAGATGCGGCGGAAGTCCAAGGTAGGACCTGAGTATGGCTTCGCGATTCATGCCTTTCTCGGCGGGCAACCGATCGCGCGCAAGGGCCGCCCAGAGCGCTGCAGGACCGTCGCAGTCCAGCATCGTCGCGAATGGGGTAGCTGGGTCTGCGTCCCCATCCACGATCCGCGCCATGGATCGGTAAAGCGCCAACGCTTCGTCATTCTGCCCGGCGACATAAAGCTCGGAGACCTGCAAGGCCTCGGCGCCGAAGCCTAGGAAAAGATGAGATTGTACCGACTTCAGCACGGCCTCGGGATCTGCCACATCGAACTCGCCAAAGAGGCCCGACCGGGCCGCTGCAAGCAGGTCAAGGGGCGAGCCGTCATCTCCCCATTTCGAAATATCCAGCAGGCCCTCATCCGGGCAGTTTTCGACCGACCTTGCGCCGGCTACGAAGGAATCCGGATCAGACACCAGGACACTCAGATGCTCACCCAGCATGACGCTTGACCATGGCAATGCATCGGACGCTGGTTCGTCCGACGACTCTGCCGGGTTGGGCAGGTCCATCTTGACGATTCCGTCGGCTGCACCGCGCGCAATCTGCTCTAGGAGCGCGTCTCGCAGAGGTTCCAGAGAGACTTCACCGGTTGCCAGCGGCAGCGCGAAGTCCGCCTGCGGTCGAGTTGCTGATGGCGGTGGAACGCGCAGCCAATCGTAGGTTGCCAACCTTGTTTCTGCGGCAGAGGGCTCAGCTGTCGAAACAGGGTCCGCCACCGCTTGGAATTCAGCTTCAAAGATGGAGCCTGCCGGAGCTGGTCCGGGCTTGATGTCCAGGACGACCGCCCCAGGACGGTACTCGAACGGAAAGACGTGGCAGTCGCAACCAATGGAAAGCAACAGGGCGCCGGTGTCGGGGTCGACCTGCAAAGCAGAGGCTCGGGATCGAGAGATCCTCTGCCAGACACCGGTTACATCATAGTCGGGCTGGATGCCCTGTTTGACAGCAAATGCATAGCCTGATGGCGTACGTCCGACAGTCCAGTCGGACTCGGACGGAAGCTCGACAACCAGGCGGGTGAACGAACCGTGCTCGCCCGAATAGACCAGCGCCGTTTCAGCGGCAGCTGGTCCGGCCATGGCCAGCAGGAAGGCAAGGAGACGGATCATGCGGCTTCCTGCTTCAGGTTCCGCATGGCTTCCTCAAGCTCGCTGAACCCGGGCCTTACGTGATGCGGCGTGTTTTGTCTGCCAACCTCGATGCAGATGTTCGCAGGATGACGGTGCAGGTTTGCGACCAGAACTTCCCGAATCAGCTGATAGAAATGAATGTCTTCCTCGACCACGGTCTTTACCCGCGCCGCGAAAGGTCCCATCAGACCATAGGCGAGAAAGACGCCCAGAAACGTCCCCACAAGCGCGCCGCCGATCATTTTCCCCAGAACTTCAGGCGGTTGATCGATCGAGCCCATCGTCTTGATCACGCCCAAAACAGCCGCGACGATCCCCAAGGCCGGCAGACCATCTGCCACTGTCTGCAACGCATGGCTGGAGTGCATCGCATGGTGCAGCGTTGCCTCCATACGCTTGTCCAGGACTTCCTCCACCTGGTGTGGGTCGTCGTAGTTCATCGAGGCGGCGCGCAGCGTGTCGCAAATAATGTCCATCGCTTCATGGTCATGCTGAATGCGTGGGTACTTTCCGATGATCGCGGAGGTCTCCGGCGATTCAATGTGTTCTTCCAATGCAACCGGGTTTGCCCGTGCCAGGCGGATCAGTTCGAACAAAAGGCAGAGAAGATCGCGGTAATCGTCGGGCTTCCACTTTGGCCCTTTGAAGACCTTGCCGATGTCCTTGAGCGTATGCTTGACCGCCGCCATGTCGTTCGAGATCAGAAAGGCCCCAAGCGCCGCGCCGCCGATCATGATCATCTCGAAAGGCAGTGCCTTGAGGATGATGCCCATCTTCCCGCCGGCCAGAACGTAGCCGCCGAAAACCATGATGAGGATGACGGCGATGCCGACGAAGCCAAGCATGTTGCAGTCCTGTCTTGCTTTTTGTCCCGGCAGTATCCCGGGAGGGGGTTAAGACTCTCTGACCGGCTTCAATCCTTTGGCGCCGCGGCATTCCGGCCGGCGACAATGACGCTGACGCCGTAGGCGGCTTCGGCCGACATGCCTGAAAGGATTGCGGCCGCCGAGTCTGGTGGCATCCGGCCCAGGAATCCGGCCGCGAACTCTGGAGACATCGTCTCGAACAGGGCGGCGGCATCCTTGGGCTTCATGGCCTGGTACACGGCGGTGAGCTGCTGGATGTCTTCCTCTGCCGCGCCATCCGCGATCGCGAGGGTCGCCTTCAATTCTTCTTCGACCGCCCGGAGTTCTTCCATCCGTTTGGTGATAGCAGCATCCGCCAGGGCCAGAGCCGCCAGCCTGTCCTTCAGCGATGCTTCCTTTTCGGCGAGGCGGTCCTCCCGCAGCGACAGGGCTTCCGCCAGGGCGCCAGGCATTTCGCAAGACGCAGGCTCGGCTTCGAAGGCGGCAGGTTCCGGATCCTCCTTGGCGTTTGCCAAGGCGGAACCGATCCCCGATCCCAATCGTAAAGCTCCCGAGGATGCAAACAACATCGCGACGATGAACAATGCGCCATGACCCAGTCTGCGGCGGTTCATTCGGCGGCCTCCAGGGCGTCCCGCGGCGCGCGACGACGGACAAAGCGCAGGCGACGCTCATCTTCCTTCACGTCCTCGACTGGCGCAGGTGGTGGTGCCTTTGGATCCGGAAGGTCGTGAAGCGACGCAACCAGCAGCTCCAGCTTTCGGGACACAGCCTCGCCACGGGCGGTCAAGGCTTCCAGACCCTCGGCCGAGCCATTGGCGGCGGTCCGCGCCTTTTCCAAAGCGACGGTCATGTCGTCGACCTGAGCGGACAGAACGGCGATGGCACCGCCCATGCCCGTTTCCAGCGTGGTGAATTTCTTCAGCCGCGTCGAAAGCACGTAGCAGTAGATCGCAGCGCCGAAAGAGCCTGCCATCAGAAGGATATCAGTGATCAGCTCCATGGATCCCGCCCTAGTTCAACACGAATTCAGTGATCAGCAGGTCCCGCACCCGGCCTTCGCCGGTAACGACCTGAATACGGCGCAGCATCTGTGCGCGAAGCCGCGCCATCGCATGCGGGTCTTCGATCGACGCTGTATCGATGGCCCGCAGATAGCTGTTCACAACATCAAGAATGCGGGGCGCCAGCGTCGTCACATCGGCGGCTGCAGTGTCCACCACCTCAAGCTGGGCAGTGAACCGAAGATGCTCGCTGCCCGAATTGGGCCCAAGCGACACCACGATTGTCTCAAGCGGTACGAAGGCAATTCCAGTCAGTGGCCCGGGGTTCTTCTCTTTTTCTGCATGCTTTTCTTCGCCGCCCAGAATCAGGCCAGAGAACGCGGCGTAGAAACCGCCGCCACCCAACACCAGGGCCAGGACAAGACCAATGAGAAGCGGTTTCTTTGACCGCTTCTTCGGTTCCTCTTCTGCAGTGGCTTCTGCCGTTGCCATGTTTCATCCCTCAGCTTCCGGATGGGAACGAACATAGATCAAAGGTCACTAACCGATTGTTAAGGCGAACCGATGAAAGGTGAGGCCACGGCAGAACGCCGGAGCCGGAGAATCGTCTTGCAAAACCTGATTGCCATCTGGGCCAAGCTTGATCTGCGCCGCCGCGTCATCATCGTGGGTGCGACGGTGGCGATGTTCGCGGCCGTCCTTGCCTTAAGCCGCATGGCCGGTCAGCCCGAAATGGGTCTGCTTTACGCGGGCCTCGAACCTGCGGCGGCGGGTGAGGTTGTTGCCGCACTTGACCAACGTGGCGTGGCATTCGAGATCCAGGGCGACTCGATCCTTGTCGACATCACTCAGCGCGACGCGCTTCGGATGTCGCTCGCCTCCGAGGGCCTTCCGACAGCAGGTGGTGGCGGGTACGAACTGCTCGATTCGCTTTCGGGTTTCGGCACCACCTCGCAGATGTTCGATGCGGCCTACTGGCGTGCAAAGGAAGGCGAAATTGCCCGGACGCTGCTGGCGCTGCCGCAGGTCAAGGCGGCCCGCGTCCATATTGCCAGCGCACCGTCCCGTGCCTTTCAGCCGGATGCCCAGCCAACCGCATCGGTCACACTGACCACTGTCTCTGGCACCCTGGATGAAGCCCAGGCTCGTGCTGTCCGGCATCTCGTGGCCAGCGCGGTGGCCGGAATGACGCCTGACAGCGTGCAGATCATCGATACCGTGGCAGGGCTGATCGGCGGCAGCGAGCCGAATGACTTCAATGCCGGCAATGCGGACGACCGCGCTGCTGCCATCAAGGGCAATGTCGAGCGTCTGCTTGCCGCCCGCGTTGGTGAGGGCAAGGCAATCGTCGAAGTTTCGATCGATCTGAACTCGGAACGCGAAGCGATCACCGAGCGTCGGTTCGACCCACAAGGCCGCGTCGCGATCTCCTCGGAAACCGAGGAGCGGAGCGATTCCAATACGGAGCCTGGTGGCGAAGTGACGGTGGCATCTAACCTGCCAGAGGGTGACGCGGGCGCCGGTGGGCAAGGCAAAAGTCAAAGCTCCGAGACGCGCGAGCGGGTCAACTACGAGGTCTCTGAAACGCAGCGTGAAATCCTGCGCAGCCCAGGAGCCGTGCGGCGCATGACCGTAGCCGTCATGGTTGATGGCGTGGTGACTGTTGCCGCCGACGGGACCCGCACCTGGACCCCGCGGGCCGAGGAAGAACTTGCAGCTTTGCGTGAACTTGTGGCTTCCGCAGTCGGTTTGGACGAAGCCAGAGGCGATGTCCTCACTTTGAAGTCACTGGAATTCCAGGAAATGGCGGCGCCACTTGGCACCGAAGCAACGGCGAGCCTTATCCCGCCGATTGGCCAGGTCGATGTGATGACAATAATCCAGACGGCTGTTTTGGCACTGGTGGCGTTGGTTCTCGGCTTGTTTGTGATCCGCCCGATTCTGACTTCCGCCAATCGTCAGGCCCTGCCCGCACCTGGCGCCACGCTTGCTCTGCCGTCTGCAGGCTTACCCGGCGGATTGGCCCTGAATGGCGAAGTGGACAACGGCTTCGACTATGGCGCGTTTGCCGATGTCCGCAGCGACGTGACGCGCCAACTCCCTTCCGACGAAGCGGAAGAGGACCCGGCGACGCGCCTTCGTCGGCTGATCGAGGCCCGACAGACCGAGTCTATCGAAATCCTGCGTGGCTGGATGGAACATGAAGAGGAGCGCGCCTGATGCCCGCCTTGCGTCTGGAAGTGTTTGACACGGCGATGGCCCCGGACGGCTCTTTTCAGCCAATGGTCGAAGCGACAGCGGTCGAAGAAGCCAAGGTCTCTGCATTCGAACAGGGCTATTCCGCCGGATGGGATGACGCCGCTGCCGCCCAGCAGGGTGACCAGACGCGCATCCGCGCCGACTTGGCGCGCAACCTGCAAAGCCTGGCTTTCACCTTTCAGGACGCCCGCAGCCATGTGCTGCAGGCAATCCGTCCGTTGATGCTGGAGATGATCAACCGGCTGCTGCCCGAGGTCGCCCGAGAATCCCTTGCCCCCACGGTGCTCGACGCACTCATGCCGCTTGCGGAAGAGATGGCCGATGCCCCCTTGACCCTGGTGCTGAATCCGAACGTCCGGGGACAGGTCGAGAACCTGGTAACGCAGGCAACCGGTCTGCCGATGGTTATCGAGGAAGAACCGTCCCTGCCGGAAGGCCAAGTCTACATCCGGTTCGGGACGACCGAAACCAAGGTCGATCTTTCGCAGACCGCCGCCGACATCGCCATCGCTGTCCGCGCCTTTTTCACCCTCAACTCCTGAGGAGCGTCATGGAAGACATTTCAGATACGAACCCCTTCAGTCAGGTACCCATCGAGGTGACGATTTCTGTCGGTCGCGCTCGGCCGCTGGTGCGTGATCTTCTGCGGTTGTCGAAGGACGCCGTGCTGCAGCTGGATCGGCGTGTGGACGATCCGGTAGAGCTGTATGTGGGAGACCGGCTGATCGCGCGGGGTGAGCTGACTGAACTGGAGGGGGAACACTCTGGTCAGCTGGCTGTCCGGCTGACCGAGGTCGCCAATCTTCGGGGCGGGCTGTGAGGCGCGCCGCTGCGCTCGCTCTTGTCCTGACACTGCTGGCCGGGCCCGCACTCGCGCAGCAGATGTCCATCGACTTCGGTGGCAGCGGGGGCGAGACCCTGTCGCTGCGGTCGGTCCAGCTTTTGCTTCTTATCACGGTGCTGTCGATCGTGCCGGGGCTTGCGGTGATGGTCACCTGCTTTCCCTTCATCGTCACGGTGCTGTCGATACTGAGGCAGGCGATCGGCTTGCAGCAGGCCCCGCCGAACATGCTGATCATCAGCCTGGCGATGTTCCTGACCTGGTACGTGATGGACCCGGTCTTTACCGAAGCCTGGGTCAAGGGGATCGAACCCTTGACGAACGGGACGGTGGAGATGGGTCCCGGGCTGGAGGCTGCCATCGCGCCGTTTCGGGTCTTCATGGCGGCGCGGGTCGATCCGGAGACGCTGCAGACGCTGCTGGACTTGCGATCGACGGCCCCGGTCGCGGCGGTGGACGCACCCTTGTCGGTTCTGATCCCCTCGTTCCTGCTTTCCGAGATCCAGCGGGCGTTCGAGATCGGTTTCATGATCTTCCTGCCCTTTCTGATCATCGACCTCGTCGTCGCGGCGATCCTGATGTCGATGGGGATGATGATGGTCCCGCCGGCGGTCGTTTCGCTGCCCTTCAAGCTGATTTTCTTCGTGGTGGCGGACGGCTGGGCCCTGGTTTCGGGGGCCCTGGTCAGGAGCTATTTCTGACGGGGCCAGACCGGGGGCCAGACCGGGGGCCAGAGCGGGGCCGCAAACGTGTCCACGGTGGACAAAGTCTGGGACGTTAATGAAATCAGGTACTTGGTCACGGGCGTTTACTATTTCTTAATCCGCGAGCCTGGCCACCTGGACGCAGGATTTTATCCCTTCCCGCCCTAGCGGTCCAGGATGCGACCCATGGCAATCCACCAGTCAGGATGCATCGTGCCAAGATGCCGGGCAGCGGTGTCTGCGGCGGCGGCGGTCGCGTAAAGGCCGAAATGGGTGCCGCCCGATCCTGACATACGGGCAAGCAGGCAATCCGGGGTCGCGGAAAGGGCGATCTGCACCTTCGTCAGGACCGGGGCGACCGTGACAGCCGGAGGGACAAGGTCGTTGCGGGTGTGGGCGGAAAGCCAGTCGGTGAAACCCTTGGCGGTTGAGAGGACAGCTGTAGGCATGTCCGGCAAGGGCGGGTTGTCCCGCGCGGCGAGGGCGGCAAAAACCTGGGGCGTCGGGACGGCAACGCGCGGGTTCACCAAGACAACCCACATCGGCGGCAAGGAGGGAAGCGGGGCGAGGATTTCTCCGATCCCGGACATCCGCACCGGGCGGCCAGCAAGACAGACCGGAACATCGGCGCCAAGCTTAAGGACGTCCTGTGCCGCAGGAAAAGCCGCCCCAGTCAACCGCGCCAATGCCCGCAACGTCGCGGCAGCATCCGCCGAGCCGCCGCCGATCCCCGATGCGACCGGCAGGCGCTTTTCCAGCCGCATCGCCGCATCGCTTATCCCCATCAGACGCGCTGCACGCAGGACCAGATTGTCCGCTTCCGCCTGCAATCCGGCGGCCTCGGGGCCGGTCAATTGCAGGGAAAGTCCGCTGCCCTCCGAAACCTCGACCCGGTCGGCGACATCGGCAAAAACCACCAGACTATCGAGAAGATGATAGCCATCGGCCCGGCGTCCGGTGACGTGGAGACAAAGGTTAAGCTTGGCCGGGGCCGGTTCCGTGACCGCCTCAGTTGCCATTCTCGGCAGCCTCGACCGGCTTAGTGCCAGCGGCTTCCTCGGCCATCACGGTATCCAGCCCAACCTCAAGCTTGCGCAGGATGCGGGTCTTGTCCTTTTCCGTGGGCTCGAACGACAGGGCCCGGCGCCATTGGAAGCGCGCCTCAAGCTTGCGGTCATTCATCCAGTAGACGTCGCCCAGATGGTCGGTGACGATGGGATCGACCGGCTCCAGCAGCGAGGCACGCTCCATCGGCTCCAGCGCCTCGGCGTAGCGGCCAAGCTTGAAGTAGGCCCAGGCAAGGCTGTCGATGATATAGCCCTGTTCAGGGTCGGCAGCGACGGCCTTTTCGATCATGCCGAGGGCTTCGTCCAGCTTTTCCCCCCGGTCGACAAGGCCGTAGCCCAGGTAGTTGAGCACTTGTGGTTGGGTCGTGTTCAGTTCCAGCGACCTGCGGAAATCGGCTTCGGCCGGGGCCCAGTCCTTGGACTGTTCGTGGCAGATGCCGCGATAGAAATACAGGACCCAATCTTCGTTCCCGGCGGACTTGGTCAAGTCGATGGCCGCGCTGTAGGCCACTTCGGCCTCGTCAAAGCGTTCCTCACCGCGCAGGATGTCGGCCAGGGCAAAATGCACCGAGACCAGGTCGCCATGCGCGCGGGCAAGCGTCTGCAGGGCCTCGATGGCGGCATCGGCCTTGCCTTGCGAGCGGAGCGCACCAGCCCGTCCTATTTCGGCGGTGACGAAGGCGGGATCGTCCGATTTGAAGGTTGAATAGGTTTCGGTCGCAAGGTCGTGCTGGCCCAGATTCTGCAACACATCGGCAGTCAGGAGAAGCGCATCAGAGTGATCCGGACGCAGATAGCCCGCCACCCGCAGATGAATGAGGGTGTAGACCGGGTCGGCTTCACCGTTCAGTGCGGTCGAGATCGAATAGAACACCTCGGCGATGCCGTCCTTTGCGGTGCGAACCGTATCGAAGGGGATCGGCTCGCCTGCCTGAAGCCGGCGCCGGACAGCATCGACAATGGGGTCGGGGCCAGGGCCGAAGCTGCGGTCGAGAAGCGCCAGCGCATCGGCGTTGCGTTCCAGCTGGCTGAGGATCTGGGCATGGGCAAACACGCCGCGACGCATCACGACGATAGGTCCGGCGGCCTTGCCGGACAGGATCTCGTCCGCACCTTCGAAGTCACCGACCGAAGCGAGGGCGAGGGCCTTGTGGTAGTAACCAAACGCCTCGAAGCCCCGTTTTTCGGTCACCGCGTCGAAGGCGGCAATCGCTTCGGACATCTTGCCTTCGCCCACCTTGGCCCAGGCGAGGACCAGCTGGTCGGCAAGATCACCAAGATCACGCCCGGCAGCTGATGCAGCCAGGATCGCGGCATAGTCCTCGCGGTTGGCTTCATCGGCGAGAAGCGTCATTTCGGCCAGCTGGCTGGGGTCGAGCCCAAGATCCTTGCCGAGTTTCTGGCGCATCTTCGCGACGTCTATGGCGAGGGGAAAGTCGCCCACACCGATTTCGGCCAGGATGGCCCCGTCAAGCAGTTCGGGATTGCCGGAATTGGCAATGATCGCACGGCCATACCAGGTGGCCGCAGACCGGAAGTCGTTTTCGGATTCGGCGACCCGGGCGGCAAGGTAGGCCCCGCTATCGGGGGCTCCTTCGGTCTTTTGATCTTCCGCATGCAAGGGGCTGCCCAGAGCCGCCGCAAGAACGAAGGCGGACAGAGTGCGGGAAATCACGGAACGCATGGGCCTCTCCTTGCCGGTCGGGGGGAAGGTAGCCCGGCTGGCGCTGTCGTGCAATGCAGCGGGGCCTGACCTTGCGGCCAGGCCCCGGTGTTTGGGACAAGCTTTCGTGAGTCGCCTCGCTGCGGGCGTCACATGTTGGGATAGTTACATGTTTGGGTAATTCGGGCCGCCGCCGCCCATCGGCGTGGTCCAGTCGATGTTCTGGCTGGGGTCCTTGATGTCGCAGGTCTTGCAGTGGACGCAGTTCTGGAAGTTGATTCGGAAGGTCGCGTCCTGGCCTTCGCCCAGCACTTCGTAGACGCCCGCGGGGCAGTAGCGCTGGGCGGGTTCGGCGTATTTCGGCAGGTTGACCTGGATCGGGATCGACGGGTCCTTCAGGACGAGGTGGGCGGGCTGCGCCTCGTCGTGGTTGGTGAAGGAGAAGGCCACGTTGGCCAGCCGGTCGAAGGAGAGCTTGCCGTCGGGTTTGGGGTAGTCAATCGGCTTGAAGTCCTTGGCCTGGCCGGTGGCGGCGGCGTCGGACTTGCCGTGGCGGATGGTGCCGAAGGCGGTGAGGCCGATGGTGTTCAGCCACATGTCCACGCCCCCGCCCATCAGGCTGGCGACGAGGCCGTACTTGGACCAGAGCGGCTTGACGTTACGGACTTTCTTGAGGTCGCGGCCGATGGCGCCGGTGCGGACCTCGGTCTCGTAGGCGGTCAGTTCGTCCTGCGCGCGCCCGGCGGAGATCGCGGCATGGGCGGCCTCGGCGGCGGCCTTGCCCGAGAGCATGGCGTTGTGGTTGCCCTTGATGCGGGGGACGTTGACGAGGCCCGCCGAGCAGCCGAGGAGGGCCACGCCGGGGGCGACCATCTTCGGGATCGACTGCCAGCCGCCCTCGCTGATCGCCCGCGCGCCATAGGCCACGCGTTTGCCGCCCTTGAGGAGCTCGGCGACCATGGGATGGTGCTTGAAGCGCTGGAACTCCATGTAGGGGTAGAGGTGGGGGTTTTCGTAGTTCAGGTGGACGACAAAGCCGACGTAGACCTGGTTGTTCTCCAGGTGATAGATGAAGGACCCGCCGCCGGCGTTCTTGCCCAGGGGCCAGCCCATCGTGTGGGTGACGGTGCCCTCGCGGTGCTTCGAAGGATCGATCTCCCAGATTTCCTTCATGCCGAGGCCGAACTTCTGCGGGCAGTGGCCTTTGGAGAGGTCGTACTTGGCGATGACCTGCTTCGCGAGGCTGCCGCGGACGCCTTCGGACAGGAAGACGTACTTGCCGCGCAGTTCCATGCCGGGTTCGTAGGAGGGACCTGGCTCGCGGGTTTCGGGGTCGCGGCCGAATTCGCCGGCGACGACGCCGACGACCTTGTCATCCTCGAACACCAGTTCCGAGCAGGCCATGCCCGGGAAAATCTCGACGCCCAGCCCTTCGGCCACGCCCGCCATCCAGCGGCAGACGTTGGCCATCGAGACGATGTAGTTGCCGTGGTTCGACATCAAGGGCGGCATCGGCCAGTTCGGGATGCGGACATGTCCGGCGGGGCCGAGGAGGTAGAAGTTGTCCTCCTTCACCGGCGTCTTGATCGGCGCGCCCATGTTGCGCCAGTCCGGCAGCAGCGCGTCTAGGCCCGACGGGTCCAGCACCGCGCCGGACAGGATGTGCGCGCCGACCTCCGATCCCTTTTCCAGCACGACGACCGACCGCTCCGGGTCCAGCTGCTTCAGCCGGATCGCCGCAGACAGGCCCGCGGGCCCGGCGCCGACGATCACGACGTCATAATCCATCTTCTCGCGCTGAATGGCGGTCATCGCTTGTCCTTCCCCGGGCGGTCCCACCCTGCCCTGAACGTTGGCTTTTCGCGGCTTCCCTGTTGCCGCAGGCGCGACCCAAGGTCAACCGTGACGCAACATCACGGCCCAAAGGCGCATCGGGCCGAGAAACTTTCTGTCTTCCCGGCGACCGGACGCCGCCTGCCAGCGGCATGCCCCCTTGCAATTCAGGGCTTCATCGGGTGAGGTGAACCCAGCCTAGCCCGAAGTCATGGATCGTGCCTCGATCCGTGACTTCTTCTTTTAGTGTGGAATGCCGATGGAAAAGATCCCGATGACCCGGCGTGGGTTCGATGCGCTGGATGCGGAACTGAAGCAGCTGAAGACGGTGGACCGTCCGGCGATCATCCGGGATATCGCGGAAGCGCGCGAACATGGCGACCTGTCGGAAAACGCCGAATACCACGCCGCTCGGGAAAAACAGGGCTTCATCGAAGGCCGGATCAAGGAGTTGGAAGGCACCCTGTCGCTGGCCGAAGTCATCGACCCGTCGAAACTGTCGGGGCCGATCAAGTTCGGTGCGACTGTCACCATCGTCGATGAGGACAGCGACGAGGAAAAGACCTACCAGATCGTCGGCGAAGTCGAGGCCGACATCGAGAATGGGCTTCTGAACATGCGCTCGCCCCTGGCCCGCGCGCTGATCGGCAAGGAAGAAGGGGACTCGGTCGAGGTGAAGACGCCGGGCGGGACCCGGTCGTATGAAATCCTGTCGATCCGTTACGTCTGACCTGGGGGGCCTGACCCTGGTGAAACCGGTAGTAGAACCACCCAGAGGTGACAACGGACTTGGGTCCGGTCCCTTGGCACAGCTGAACGATCGCCCGAG
>JBJTSJ010000501.1:0-10516 GCA_046076605.1 Tabrizicola sp. | reverse complement strand
TCACCGAACTGCCCGCCCTGCGATCTCAAGACCTGCCGGTCGAGGGACCCATCGCCCGCCGCATGGCCGCCGCCGTGGCACCCTTCCGGCCTGCCTTCATCACCCCGATGGCTGCCGTCGCCGGCGCTGTGGCCGAAGAGGTTCTGGCCGCCCTGACTGGCCCCGGCATCACCCGGGCCTTTGCCAACAATGGCGGCGACATCGCACTGCACATCGCTGCAGGAGAGCTGACCTGCGCGCTGGCGGGAACCGGCGACCGGGTCACGCTCCGCGCCAACGATCCGGTGCGTGGTATCGCGACCTCGGGTTGGCGGGGGCGAAGCTTCTCGCTGGGGATCGCGGATTCAGTGACGGTGCTGGCCCGGACCGCCGCGATGGCAGACGCGGCGGCGACGATGGTGGCGAATGCGGTGAACCTGCACCACCCCGGCATTCTGCGGTGCCCGGCGCGCGAGAAACAGTGCGACAGCGATCTGGGCGAACGGCTGGTAACGGTCGCCGTCCCGCCACTGTCGTCGGTCGAGCGGGCCGCAGCGCTGGATGCGGGCTTGCGCGCCGCCGAAGCCTACCGGCTGCGCGGGTTGATTGAAGGGGCTGCACTTTTCCTGCAGGGTGAGCGGCGGCTTACTGGTGCGCTGGCGCTGGAAGAAGGGGATGCAAGTGGCTGATTTCGCTATCAGGAAGATCGTGATCCAACTGGAGGAGATCCGACATGAGGGCGGGCCGCTGGTCCAGCCCCCACCGGTCCGGGGCGCGATCTACGCGATTTGCACGAACCCCTTTGCGGGGCGCTACGAGCCCAACCTGCAACCCGCGATGGAGGACCTGAAGCCCCTCGCTCTGGACCTGACCGATCGCCTTGTCGCGGTTCTGGGAGGGCGCGAGGGGATCGACGCCTATGGCAAAGGCGCCATCGTGGGTGAAGGCGGCGAAAGTGAGCACGGCGCGCTGTGGCATGTCGCAGGCGGCTACGGGATGCGAGAGCGTCTGGGGGAATGCCGGGCCATCGTGCCGTCGGTGATGAAGGTGGGTGGCTTGGGCGCGACCCTTGACCTGCCGCTGGGCCATCTGAATGCAGCCTATGTCCGGTCGCGTTTCGATGCGATCACGCTCTCTTGCCCCGACGGACCTCGCGCGAACGAGGTCCTCTTCGCGCTTGGCATGGCGCGCGGGGGCAGGGTGCACAGCCGGATGGGCGGGCTGGAGATCCACCAAGTCAAGGGTGAGGACGGGCTGAGGTGACGCGCAACCCAAAATCCTTCGAAGGATTTTGCCCAAAGTTTTCGAAAACTTTGGGGGCAGGCAGTCTGGCCGTGCTGCTTACCCCCGGCCTGGCCTTTGCCTGCGCGCTGCCGCCCTCGGTCATCCTGACCTTGCCCACCGGGCATTATATCACCGCCGCGGCGCTGACGGTGGCATTGACCGCCCTTATGGGGGCCGCCGCCCACCGCCTGCCCGCGCTTACCCCCCGCCTGGTTTGGGAGCGGCGGATTCTTCTGCCCGTGACCCTGACCTCCTATCTGTCTTTCCTCGGCTTCCTGGGCCTGGTCTTCATCGGCCTCTATGGCGAGCGTGATCCGATGCACAACCTGATGACGCTGGTCTTTTGGACCGGGGTCTGGATCGTCGTGCCGCTCGGCTCGATGCTGTTCGGCAATCTCTGGCGTCCGCTCAACCCCTGGACCGGCCCGGTTCGTATCGCCCGGACGCTGCTGGGCCGGACGGGCAGCGCAGGCCTGGCGCGCCTTGGCCATTGGCCCGCCGTCGCGGGCTATGCAGGCTTCGTCTGGTTCCAGATGGTGTCGCTTTATCCCGACGACCCGACCGTCCTTGCCCAGATCGCACTTGGCTACTGGGGCGTGATCTTTGTCCTCGCCGTCCTGGAAGGCGAGGACTGGCTGCAGCAGGGAGAGTTCCTGACCGTCCTCTTCGGTTTCATTGCCAAGGTTGCACCCCTTTGGCACGAACAAG
The DNA here is from genome assembly GCA_046076605.1 of Tabrizicola sp. Classification (GTDB taxonomy): domain Bacteria; phylum Pseudomonadota; class Alphaproteobacteria; order Rhodobacterales; family Rhodobacteraceae; genus Tabrizicola. The sequence continues at coordinate 8,545 of JBJTSJ010000501.1, read as the reverse complement.
ACGGGACGCGGACCCGCCTGATGCGCGGCTGGCCCGGCACTCAGGTTCTGGCCATGCCACCGCTGTCGCCCTCGGCCGTGGTCTTCGTCAGCCTGGCGCTTGCCGCGCTGACCTTCGACGGGCTGGTCGAGACCTTCTGGTGGCAGGCGCTGATCGGCGAGAACCCGTTGGAGCCCCGCGGGCGCAGCGCGGTGATCTGGGACAACACCGGGGGCATGCTGGTGGTGTGGGTGTTGACGCTGGGCCTCATCCTTGGCGCGATTACTCTGGGGCGTCGGATCGGCGGTGGCTTTGCCACGGGCCCGGTGATGCTGTCCTTCCTCGCCATCGCGGCGGGTTATCATGCGGCGCACTATCTGGTCATGCTGCTGACTGCGGGACAATACACGCTGGCCGCGCTGAATGACCCCCTTATGACCGGGGAAAGCTGGCTGGGGCTGCCGCCGTTCTTTGTCTCGTTCGGCTTCCTGACCGATCCGGTCGTGATGCCGGTGATCTACGCCCTGCAATTCGTCGCGATCCTGGGCGCGCATCTTCTGGCCGTGTTCCTGGGGCTGAAGCTTGCGGGGCAGGGCGCGCGGCCCATCGCGCATCTGCCGATGACGGTCTTGATGGTTCTGTACACGGTGTTGGGTCTCTGGCTGTTGTCCACAGCCAGAACCGGATGAAAAGACTGGACAATCTTGGGGCCCAAGCCCCCAACTGACATCAATGGCCGGAAAGCGGCCGCTACAGTGAGGAGACGGACATGACGACATCGCTTCATCCCACCCGCCGCGGCCTTTTGATGGCCGGGGGCGCTGGGCTTTTGACCGCGGCGCTTCCCGGCTATGTCGCCGCGCAGGCGGCCCCGATCAAGATCGGCTTCCAGCTGCACCGCACCGGCATCGGCGCATCCTATGGCCGCTGGTACGAACGCACCGCACAGGCTGCGCTGAAGCTGATCAACGATGGCGGCGGCATCAATGGCCGTCCGGTCGAAATCCTGTTCGAGGATGACGCGACCGACCCCAAGCGCGGCTCGGAAGTCGTGGACAAGCTGACCCAGTCAGATGGCTGCGACATGGTGATGGGGACGCTGTTCAGCCATGTCGTTATCGGCTCGGCCCCCCGCGCCGGGGAACTGAAGGTGCCTTACCTCGTCTGCTCCGAGGGCTACCATGTCGCCTCCGGCATGCTGAACCGCTGGACTCTGCAGCCCGGCATTACCGATGTCCGCAGCCAGATCTCTGCAATGGCCCCCTGGGTCAGCGGCAATCTGGGCAAGAAGGTCACGATGATCTTCCCGGACTTCGCCTTCGGCCACGACCACCGCGATTTCTTCACCGCCGCGATGCAGGCCCAGGGCGGCGAGGTCATCGCCCAGATCGCGATCCCGCCGACCGAGACCTCGTTCACCCGCTACTTCCCGCAGATCCCTGCGGAAACCGAGGTTCTCTACCACGTCATGGTCGGCCCTGCCGTTCTGACCTTCGTCAAGGAACTGGGCGAGTTCTACGGGTCGGGCGCGAAGCCGCAGATCTTCGGTTTCATCGACTCGCTTGAGGCAGTGGATACCGCGACCCCGGGCCTGGAATTCCTGGAAGGCACCCATTTCTGGGAAGCGCACAACCGGGTGAAACCGGCGGATGCCGGTGAACACGAAGGCCACTATCGCGAGGCGGTTGGTGTCGATGACAACGGTGCCAGCGTCAGCGATGCGGCGGATGTGTCGACATACAGCCACATGTTCTCGACCTGGGAGACGCTGTTCGCGATCAAGGCGGGGATGGAGGCTGCAGGCTACCAGCGCCCGGCGGACCGGCAGAAGTTCGTGGAAGCCATGGAGGCGATGACGGACCTGCCTTACGGCATCGAACGGCCGCAGGGGGCTAAGGTGTTCAACGGCAAGACGCACCAGGTGTTCGGCACGCAGAACATCAGCCAGGTGCAGGGCGGCAAGCTGATCCGCGTGCACAAGACCTCGATGGCTGATGGCGCCTATGAGGACGCTGTCGACTACACGACGATGTCCTTCTGATCGGAGGGTGGGCGGATCGCCCACCCTACCTGTGCAATCCCTGTAAGGTGGGCGGCTTCGCCCACCCTCCCTACCCATCGGAACAGATATGGCCTTCGGACCTTTCCTGCTGCTCGCCCTGATGGAGGGTCTCGTGACCGCCGCCGTTCTTGCGCTGGCGGCGTCGGGCCTGAGCCTTGTGTTCGGTGTCATGCGGGTGGTGAACGTGGCGCATGGCGCGTTCTACATGCTGGGCGCTGTCCTTGCCTGGATGGTTGCCAGCTTCGTCCCCGGCCCACCGGCGCTGGCCTTCGTCGCTGCGCTCGTGCTCGCGCCGCTCCTCGTCGGTGCCGTTGCGGCAGCGACAGACGGGCTGATCCTGAAGCGCCTGAACTACGACCCCAAGGCAACCATCGTCGCCACCATCGGGCTTCTTTACATGATCGAGCAGGCAACCCTGTCGCTGTACGGCCCCAATGCGAACCCCGTGCAGGCGCCCTTCGAGTGGCGCATCCAGCTGCCCTGGTTTGGCTATTCTGGCTACAAGCTTTTTGTCATCCTTGCGGCCTGTGCCGTCCTTCTCGCCCTCTGGGCCTTCATGACCCGCACCAGGGCCGGTCTGATCATGCGCGCCACCCAGGTCGACCGCACGACTGCCCGCGCCTTCGGGATCAATACTGACCGCGTCTACATGGGCACCTTCGCCCTTGGTGCGGGTCTTGCCGCGCTGGCGGGAGTCCTCATCGTCCCGATCCAGCAGGCGCATTACCTGATGGGGGGCGACCCGCTCTTGCTGTCGTTCATCGTCGTGATCATCGGCGGCCTTGGAAGCCTTCGTGGCACGCTGATCGCCGCTTTGGTTATCGGCCTGTCGGACGGCGTGATCTCGATGTTCTTCACGCCGACGCTGGCAAAAATCCTCGCCACGCTTCTTGTCGCCATGGTGCTGGTCTTCCGTCCGCAGGGCTTGTTCGGAGCAAACGCGTGAAGCTCTGGCTCCTGCACCTTGCCCTCATCGCGGCCCTCTTCGCGGCGCAGTTCCTGCTTTCGCCCTACCACGCGACGAACCTTGCGCGGATCATGGTGCTGGCGGTCTTCGCCATGGGCTACAACTTGGCCTTTGGCTACACGGGCCTTCTCAGCCTCGGCCACGCCCTGTTCTTTGCCGCCGGGCTCTATGCCGCTGGCCTACCTGCACAAGTCTGGGGCGTGACCGCTGGCCCTGCGCTGATCCTTGGTCTTCTTGGGGGTGGCCTCGCCGCGGCTGCAGTCGGGCTTCTGGCACTCCGTACTGCGGGCGTCAGCTTCATGATCGTGACCCTGATGTTTGCCCAGGCGGGATACTTGACCATCCTCTACTTCGGCGCCACCACCGGCGGCGATGAGGGGTTCACGCTTCCGGCTGACAGTCGCACGCTTCTGGGCTTTGACTTGTCGACTGACACCCCACGCTTCCTTGCGGCGCTCGGCCTTTTCGCCATCGGCCTTCTTGTCAGCCTCGCACTCCTGCGCTCTCCCTTCGGCCGGACAATGGTCGCCATGCGGGAAAACGAGGAGCGGAGCCGCATGCTTGGTTACAACCCCTTCACGGTGAAACTCGCCGCTCTCACGATCTCTGGCCTCTACGCCGGGGCAGCCGGGGCGGCTTACGCGGTGCTGTTCGGCTATGTCGGGGCCAGCTTTGCCACGATCCAGTACTCCATCCTGCCCATGCTGTACGTCCTCCTCGGTGGGGCAGGCACCACCCTCGGCCCCTTCCTGGGCGCGGCGCTCATGTTCGCGCTGATCGAGGTCGCCTCCGGCCTTACCTCGGCTTATCTCTTCTTCGTTGGCGCAGCCCTGGTCGCGCTGGTCCTGTTCGCGCCCAAAGGAATCCTCGGCACGATCCGGGAAAGGTGGGTCAGATGGCTTCCCTGATCGAAGCCCCCCTTGTTCAAACGAAAGACCTGGCCCTGCATTTCGGCGGTCTTCGCGCGGTGGACGGGGTCGACTTCACCCTGAACCCCGGCGAAATCCACGCTCTGATCGGACCGAACGGCGCCGGGAAGACGACCTTTGTCAGCCTACTCTCCGGTCGTCGTCTGCCGCAATCCGGGACGATCGTGCTGGAGGGAGAAGACATCACCCGCCTTCCCGCCCACGCCCGTGTGCGGAAAGGGATTGCCTATACCTTCCAGATCACCTCGATCTTCCCGCGCCTCACCGTCTTCGACAACGTGGCCCTCGCCGTCCAGTCGCACGGGGCAAAGGACCTGCCCGCCAAGACCCGCGCGGCCCTCGCCCGTGTCGGACTGGATGGTCTGGAACAGCAGGAGGCCCAGACCCTTTCCTACGGCCATCAGCGGCTTCTCGAACTCGCCATGGGCCTGGCGCTAAACCCCCGTTTGCTGATCCTGGATGAGCCGACGCAGGGGCTCGCGGCCAGCGAGATCGATGGCTTCATTCGACTGGTCCAAAGCCTGGTGCCCGCGACGACCGTCCTTCTGATCGAGCACAACATGGAGGTGGTGATGGACCTCGCCACCCGGATCACCGTTCTGAACTTCGGCCGGGTCCTTGCCACCGGCACCCCCGACGAAATCCGCGCCAACCCGCTGGTGCAGGAGGCCTATCTTGGCGCTTGAGGTCACCAGGCTAGCCGCTGGATATGGTCCCGTCGCCGTCCTGCACGGCGTCGACTTCCGGGCGGACGCTGGGCAGATCACCTGCCTGATGGGCAGGAACGGAGTGGGAAAATCCACCTTTCTCAAGACTTTGATGGGTCTTGTTCAGCCATCCTCCGGAACTGTTCACCTGAATGGTTTCGCCCTCGAACGCTTGCCCGCGCATGACATACCGAAACGCGGCCTGGCCTATGTCCCCCAGGGCCGCCGCCTCTTCGGTCCACTGACTGTGGCCGAAAACCTCGTGATCGGCGGCCTTGTCCAGGGCAATGACGAGAACACCCTCCACCGCGTCCTGACCCTGTTCCCGCGTCTGCGTGAGCGTCTGACCCAGACCGCTCAGACCCTGTCGGGGGGCGAACAACAGATGCTCGCCATCGCCCGCGCGCTGTGCCTGAACCCCAAAGTCCTGCTTCTGGACGAGCCGACCGAAGGGTTGCAGCCCTCGATGATTACGCTGATCCAGGAGGCGATCCAGACATTGAAGACGCAGGGCGTTGCAATCGTGCTGGTCGAACAGCGCGTCGACGCAGTGCTGAAACTTGCCGACCATGTTCACTTCATGGCGGCTGGACGGATCGAGAAAACATTGCCGGTCAAAGGTTTGCGGCCCGATGCTGATGTCTTCCGAACCTATGTGGGGGTGTGAATGACCGGGCTTGTGGCAGGCGTCGACGTCGGCGGCACCTTCACCGATCTGGTGATTTTCGACCCTGTGTCGGGCGCTGTACGGCTAGCGAAAGTGCCGACGACACTGCCCAACCAGGCGGGGGGCGTGCTGAACGCCTTCGCCGAGGCTGGTGCGGAGCTGGCGGGCATCGATTTGATCGTTCACGGAACAACCACCACAACGAATGCCGTGCTGGAACGGCAGCTTTCGAAGACCGGTTTAATCACGACCATGGGCTTTCGCGACGTGCTGGAACTGGGTCGCCGCACCCGCCCGCAGGCCTATGGGATGCATGGGTCTTTCACCCCCGTCGTCCCTCGCGACTTGCGACTGGAAGTGCCCGAGCGGATGGACGCCCGGGGCCGGGTGGTCACGGCCTTGGATGAAAAGGCCCTGCGGCTGGTGGTGACGCAGCTTCGCGATGCGGGCTGCGAGGCATTGGTGATCCACTTCCTGCATGCTTATGCCAATCCGGCACACGAACTGCGCGCCGAAGAGATCGCGCGGGAGATCTGGCCCAACGATTACATCACCTTGGGGCACAAACTTCTGTCGGAATCCCGCGAATACGAACGGGGCGTGACGGCTGCCGTCAACGCCTCGGTCCAACCTCTGCTGGAGCGCTATGTGGCACGGCTGGCGGATCAGTTGGCTGCCAAGGGCTATGCCCGCGATCTGCTGGTGATGAATGGCAACGGAGGGATGGTGGCCGCGAAGGACGTGGCGCGCGAGGCGGTGAAGACGGTGATGTCGGGCCCCGCTTCGGGTGTGATGGCGGCAGTGGCCACCGGGCGACGGGCAGGCATGCCGAACCTTCTGACCTATGACATGGGCGGCACCTCCACCGACGTCGCGATGATCCGCAGCGGTGTCGCCCCGGTCTCGAACGAGATCGAGGTCGAACATGCGATGCCCATCCATGTGCCGATGGTCGACGTGCGGACTGTCGGGGCAGGTGGCGGGTCGATCGCCCGGATCGATGCAGGCGGCATGCTGCGCGTAGGGCCTGAGAGCGCAGGTTCGACGCCCGGACCGGTCTGCTATGGTCGGGGGGGCATGCGGGTCACGATTTCGGACGCGAACCTGATCCTGGGGCGGTTGCCCGCCAGCCGCTTCGGGCAGGCTGCCGAGGCATCACATCGGGCGATGCGGGAGCAGATCGCCGAACCTCTGGGCCTGTCGGTCGAACAGGCGGCCGAGGCGGTGATCCGGATTGCGAATACTCATATGGCCGGGGCGATCAGGATGGTTTCGATCTCCATGGGGGCTGATCCGCGCGACTTTGCCCTCTTCGCCTTCGGCGGCGCGGGGCCGTTGCATGCGGTAGCCTTGGCGAAAGAATTGAATGTTCCCAAAGTGTTGATCCCCGCCCGCCCCGGCATCACCAACGCGCTCGGCTGTGTGGTGGCGGACTTGCGGCATGACTTTGTCCGGACGCTGAACCGCCCGCTGGACAGTGTGGATATGGCCGACGTGCACGCGGTGCTGGCGGGGCAAGAGACCGAAGGGCGACAACTGATCGGGCTGGAGAAGATCGCGCTGACCGCGGTCCGGGCCGAGTATTCGGCAGACATGCAGTTCGTCGGGCAGACGCACCTGTTGCGGGTTCCGCTGCCTTCGGCGAACCCCAGCCGCGAGGACATGCAGCGTCGGTTCGAGGCCGCCTATCACGCTCGGTTCCGGGTCGATCTGCCGACAATCCGGGCCAATCTGGTGAACCTGAATTGCTCGGTCATCGGCGAGCGTCCGGCCCTGGACCTGTCACGGCTGATCGATCCGACGGGGCGGAGGGACCAGGCGGAACCCGCCTCCACGCGGCCAGTCTGGTTCGACCGATGGCACGAGACGCCGGTCTATTGGCGCGACCATCTTCCTTTGAAAGCGAAGCTGCAAGGCCCTGCGATCATTGAGCAAATGGATACGACGATCGTCGTCGACCCAGGGGCGCGGGTGGCCTCGGACACGGATGGCAACCTGATTGTCGAGGTCACGGCATGATTGATCCGGTCACCCTCGCGGTCATCCAGGCCGGCCTGCTGCAGGTCTGCGACGAGATGGACCTGACCTTTTCCCGCGCTGCCTTTTCGCCGGTCATTGCCGAGGCTGACGACCGATCGGACGGGATCTATTCGGCCGAGGACGGCAGCCTGATTGCGCAAGGGTCAAAGGGTTTGCCGGTCTTCGTTGGGGTCATGCAGTTCTCCACGCGGACGATACTGGAACGCATTGCAGCCGGGGTGACGGCGGCTCCGGATGAGGGTGACATATATATCGTTAACGACCCCTATCTCGGCGGCACGCACTTGATGGATGTGCGCTTTGCGATGCCGGTCTGGCGGGGGGGGCGCATCTTCTGCTGGCTGTCGAACACAGGGCATTGGCCGGATACCGGAGGCGCGGTGCCGGGGGGATTTTCGGCTTCAGCCATCAGTGCCGAACAGGAAGGTCTGCGGATTCCGCCCGTCAAGCTGTTCAAGAAGGGCGTGCTGGACCAGGAGATCTATCAGATCATCTGTTCCAATATTCGTGTGTCGGAACAACGGATTGGCGATGTGAAGGCGCAGGCGTCGGCACTCCTCGTGGGGGCGGAACGGCTGGGCGCGCTGATGGATCGCTACGGCGATGCGACGGTGACCGATGCGATTGCCGAGATGCGCCGGCTGGCTGCGCGGCAGATGCGGTCGATGATCGGCCTGATCCCCGAGGGGACCTATGCCGCGAAGGCGATTGTGGACAGCGACGGGGTGGTCAATGAGCCGCTGACAATCGCGTTGGCAGTGACAAAGTCTGGCGATGGTCTGACCTTTGATTTCCAAGGTTCGTCAAAGCCTTGCATGGGCCCGATGAACTCGGTCCGGGCGACGACGCTGTCCGCGGTCTACCTCGCCATGCGCCACATCTTCCCGGACGTACCGATCAGCGCGGGGGCGTTCGAGCCGCTGGAAATGGTCGGAATTGAAGGCACATTCCTGGATGCACAGTATCCGCGCCCCGTCAGTGGCTGTGCGGCGGAAGTCAGCCAGCGGATCGCAGAGGCCGTCTTTGCGGCGCTGGTGCAGGCGCTTCCCGACCGGGTCACGGCCGCGCCAGCGGGCACTTCCGGCAACTTTGGCCTCGGCGGTTACGATCCGGAAAAGGGCCGTGATTATGTGATGTACCAGATCTCGGGTGGCGGCTACGGCGGCTTTTCCGGGGGGGACGGGATCGCGAACG
>JBJTSJ010000500.1:0-3299 GCA_046076605.1 Tabrizicola sp. | reverse complement strand
CGTGACGCAGGACATCCGGGCGTTCTCGATGGAGGCTTTGGCGGCGGCGCTGAAGCCCGGGGACATCGCTGTGTCGATGCTGCCTGCGGATCAGCATGTGGCGATTGCCAAGCTGTGCCTGGAGAAGGGGGCGAATTTCTGCTCGTCGTCCTACATCGCGCCAGAGATGCGGGCGCTGGATGAGGAGTTCCGCGAAAAGGGGCTGGTGTCGATCAATGAGGTGGGTCTGGATCCCGGGATCGACCACCTTATGGCGCATGACCTGGTGGCGCGGTATCGGGCGTCGAAGGTCTATCACAACGACAACGTCCTCAGCTTCACCAGCTATTGCGGTGGGGTGCCGAAAGAGCCGAATGCCTTCCGCTACAAGTTCAGCTGGGCACCGGCGGGGGTGCTGAAGGCGCTAAGGTCTCCATCCCGGTCGTTGCGGCATTTCACCGAGTTGCGGGTGGCGCGGCCTTGGGATGCGATCAGCCGCTACGATGCCCCCCTGCCCCAGCCGGAGAGTTTCGAGGTCTACCCCAACCGCGACAGCTATCCGTTCATGGAGGAGTACCGGTTCGAAAAGCACTGGAAGGTCAAGGACTTCGTCCGCGGAACCATCCGGCTGAACGGCTGGGCCGATGCCTGGGCGCCGATCTTCCGTGAGATCGAGGGGCTGGAGGGGAAACCCTTGCCCGAGATCAACGCGGCGCTGGAGGCGCGGGCGGCGGCGCTGCTCAAGGACAACTCCTATGCCGAGGGCGAGCCGGACCGGGTGGTCTTGTTCGTCGCGCTGAAGGCAGAGCGGGACGGGAAGCCCGTGTTCCACGAGACCTGGGCGATGGATGCCTGGGGCGATGTGCGCGGGACGGCGATGGGGCGGCTGGTGTCGGTGCCGGTGTCGCTGGCCATCGAGGCGGTCCTGACGCGCGAGATCCCGGCAGGCGTGCATGGCGCGCCGCATGATCCGCGGCTTCTGGCACGGTGGCTGGACCAGGTCGGGCACCTGGCGCAGTTCCTGCGGCGGATCGATCATCTGGGCTAGGCGGCGGAAGGGCTGTCATGAGCCTTTGACGTGACAGAGCCGCTGCCCTGTCCTATCATTGCCTGACGACCCGGGAGAACCGGGCAGAGCATTGAGGCAGGGCGTGGGCGACACAAGCAACACGTCGAAACGACTTGACCGGCTGGCCGACAGGCTGGCGGTGTTGGCTGCGCGACGGGCGCGGGCGGCGGGTGGCTTTGTGTCGCAGCCAGAGCCGCGGTCCATGGGGCAGCTGACCCGGGGGCGGCAGCTGGTCCTGGGCAATGTCCTTCTGGCCGGGCATCTGGCCGAGGTGGCGGACGGTTCGATCTGGGACAGTACGGCGCCCGACCCTGCCTTTGACCGGGCTTCGCACGGCTTTGCCTGGCTGGATGACCTGGCAGCTTTGGGGACAAAGGACGCAAAGGCGCGGGCGCAGGACTGGACCTGGGGCTGGATCGCGCGGTTCGGCGGCGGGCGGGGGCCGGGGTGGACTCCGGACCTCACCGGGCGGCGGATCATCCGCTGGGTGCATCACGCGACCATCCTTCTCAGCGGGCGGGACAAGGCCGACAGCGAGGCCTTCTACCGGTCCCTGTCGCGGCAATCGGCCTATCTGGCGCGACGCTGGCGCAGTGCGGCGGAGGGGCTGCCGCGGTTCGAGGCGCTGACCGGCCTCGTCTATGCCGGGATCTCGCTGATCGGGATGGAGGCGCTGACCGGACCGGCGACCGAGGCGCTGGCGGCTGCCTGTGAGGCGGATGTCGATGCGGAAGGCGGCATCCCGACGCGGAACCCGGAGGAATTGCTGGAGGTGCTGACCCTGCTGACCTGGTCGGCCAGTGCGATGAGCGAGGCCAGTCTGGCGGTTCCCCCCGCGGTGCGGGCGGCGATCACCCGGATCACCCCGGCCCTGCGGACGCTGCGGCATGCCGATGGCGAGCTGGCGCGGTTTCATGGCGGGGACAAGGGGGAAGAGGGGCGGCTGGACCAGGCGCTGGCCTCGGCGGCAGTGCGGGCGGGGGCGACCCCGGCGATTGCGATGGGCTATGCGCGGCTGCATGGCGGACGCACGACGGTGATCGTCGATGCGTCCTCGCCACCCGGCGGGCGGGCGGCAGAAACGGCGCATGCGTCAACCTGCGCGTTCGAGCTGACCTCGGGGCGGCGGCCCCTGGTGGTGAACTGCGGGTCCGGGCTTTCGTTCGGGCCAATGTGGCGGCTGGCGGCGCGGGCGACGGAGTGTCATTCGGTGCTGGCGATGGACCGGGTGTCCTCGTCCCGGCTATATCCGACGGGTGAGGCGCTGGAGCATCGTGCGCAGGTCACGGCGACGCGGATGACCACGGGCAGCGAGGGAACGGACCTGTACCTGGCGCATGACGGTTGGGTCAGGACGCATGGGCTGACGGCAAGCCGGAGCCTGACGTTGAGCCATGACGGGCGGCGGTTGTCGGGGGTGGAAGCCTTGACCGCGCTGAAGGCGGATGCGCGGAAGCGGTTCGAGGATGTGATGACTGCGACCGCGATGGAGGCCGGGCGCTTTGCGGTGCGGTTCCATCTGCATCCTGACGTGGATGCAGCGCTGGATATGGGCGGTGCGGCGGTCTCGATGATCTTGCGCAGCGGCGAGATCTGGATCTTTCGCCATACCGGCGTGGCCGATCTGGCGCTGGAGCCGTCGGCCTACCTGGAAAAGGGGCGGTTGCATCCCCGGCCAAGCCTGCAAATTGTGCTGCGGGGCGAAGCGCGGGGGTTCGAGACACGGATAGGCTGGACCTTGGCGAAGGCAAAGGATACTCCGCTGGCGATCCGGGACCTGGAGGGCGTGGAGCCCGAGGACCCGCTGCCAGATTGACAGGGGTATGCCATGCCAAATCTCGTCCCCATCGGCCGCGCGCTGATTTCCGTTTCCGACAAGACCGGACTTCTGGACCTGGCGCGGGCACTGGCGGGGTATGGGGTGGAGCTGATTTCCACGGGCGGGACGTCAGGGATGCTGCGGGCGGCGGGGCTGGCGGTCAGGGATGTGGCCGAGGTGACCGGGTTCCCCGAGATGATGGACGGGCGGGTCAAGACGCTGCATCCGAACGTGCATGGCGGGCTTCTGGCGCTGCGGGATGATGACGAGCATCTGGTGGCGATGGCCGCGCATGGGATTGAGCCGATCGATCTGTTGATCGTGAACCTTTATCCGTTCGAGGAGACGGTGGCGCGGGGCGCGGACCATGCGACCTGCATCGAGAACATCGATATCGGCGGGCCGGCGATGATCCGGGCGGCGGCGAAGAAC
>JBJTSJ010000499.1:0-3883 GCA_046076605.1 Tabrizicola sp. | reverse complement strand
TTCAATAGACAAAGGCTATCGAAATAGCCGGACCGCCTCATCCACCAAAGCCTGCAACACCGGCGTCTGTGGGTCGCGCCGCGCCGCGATCAGGCCCACTGTATGCTCGGCCTCCGGCTCGACAATCGGGATCGACGCCAGCCGCCCATCCGCCACGAACATATCTGCCAGCTTCTTCGGCACCACCGACGCCCAGCGCCCCGTCAACACATGCGCCACCAAGGCCATGGTCGAGTTCGACTCGATCATCGGCGCGGCATCCACCCCCGCCTCGCCCAGATGCTGGTTCACGATCCGCCGGTTCTGCATGTCGGACGTCAGCAGGCACAAGGGCACCGTCGAAAGCTCCCCCCAACTGACCTGCCGCCGATGCGCCATCTCGGACCCGGGGGCGATCAGCAGCCGATAGAACTCGGTGTACAAGGGCACTTGAGACACCCGCCCCAACGGCTCATTGTCCAGGTAGGTGATCCCCGCCTCCAGATCCAAAGCCTCGATCCCCGTCAGGATCTCCACGCTGGTGCGCGACAGGATCGACACCCGCACATTCGGATGCTTCACCGTGAACGGCCCCGTCAGGTCGGCCACCATCGGCAAGGCCGTCGGAATGACCCCGATCCGCAGGTTCCCGGACAGGCCCGACCGCACCACCCGCATTTCGTCCTTCAGCGCCCGGACATCCCCCACGATCCCCAGCGCCCGGTCCAAAACCCGCTGCCCCTCGGGCGTCAGCCCCTGAAACCGGCTGCCCCGGAACACCAACTGCACGCCCAGCTGATCCTCCAGCTGCCGGATCGCCGAAGACAGCGACGGCTGCGTCACCCCACACACCTCTGCCGCCCGGCCGAAGTGCCGTTCCTTGGCCAGCGCGATGAACATTTCCAGCTTGTCGATCATCACCGCAGCGTGCCCCGCCCCGCCCTTGCCCGCAAGGCCCTTGCCGGTAGCAGGTTGGGGGCTTACCTCTGGCGCATGAGACGCTTCCTTCCCTTCCTGCCGAAACCGCCGCTGGTCCCGGTGATCCGCCTGTCGGGCACCATCGGCACCGGCACGCGGTCCCTGAACGACGAAGGCCTTGCGCCTCTGATCGACAAGGCCTTCAAGCTGAAGCCCGTCGCGGTGGCCCTGCAGGTGAACTCCCCCGGCGGCTCGGCGGTCCAATCCAGCCTCATCGCCGCCCGCATCCGCCGCCTCGCCGAGGAAAAGAACATCCCCGTCCACGCTTTTGTCGAGGACGTGGCAGCCTCGGGCGGCTACTGGCTGGCCTGCGCGGCGGATGACATCTGGGTCGACCCCAGCTCCCTCGTCGGCTCCATCGGCGTCATCTTCGCCTCCTTCGGCTTTCCCGAACTGATGGCCCGCCAGGGCGTCGAACGCCGCGTCGTCACCGCCGGCCGGTCAAAAAGCTTCGCCGACCCCTTCCTGCCGCAAAAGCCCGAGGACATCGACCGCCTCAAAGCCCTGCAGACCCCGATCCACCAGGCTTTCATCGACCACGTGAAACACTCGCGCGGGAAACGGCTGAAGGAAGACGCCGACATCTTCAACGCCGACATCTGGACCGGCCAGCAATCGGTGGACCTGGGCCTGACCGACGGTGTCGCCCACCTGACCCCCAAGCTGAAGCAGCTCTACGGCGACAGGGTCAAGCTGGTCCCCCTCGGCCGCAAGCGCAGCCTGTTCCAGCGGCTTGGCCTCTCTCTCGTCGACGAAACGCTTGGAGCGGTGGAAGACAGGGCGCTCTGGGCGCGCTACGGTCTGTAAGATGCTGGCCAAGATCATCATTGTGTTCCTCGGCGCCATGGTGCTGGTCGCCTTGGTCGGCCGCGTCCTTTTCCCCTCCGCCCTGCCCAAAGTCATGCGAAAACGCCAAGTCCCCCCTCGCTGCAGCAAATGCGGGCGCTACCTGATCGGCACCAAGACGTGCGATTGTGGGGGCAAGGCGAAATGACGGCACTGGTGACGGGGGCAGGCAAGCGGCTGGGCCGTGCAATGGCGCTTTACCTGGCCGGTCGGGGGCATGACGTGGCCGTGCACTATTCCGCTTCCGCCGACGAAGCCGAAGCGGTAGCCAGTGAAATACGCGCAATGGGCCGCCGTGCCGAGACCTTCCGCGCCGACCTGCTGATCGAAGACGAAGTCCAGGCCCTGATCCCTGCCGCGACCGCCGCCCTTGGCCCGCTGACGGTCCTCGTCAACAACGCCTCGATCTTCGAATACGACCGGATCGACACCGCGACCCGCCAATCCTGGGACCGCCACATCGAATCCAACCTCCGCGCGCCCTACGTCCTGACCCAGGCCTTCGCCCGCCAGTGCCCCAAGGCCCTCCCCGACGCCGCCGGAGAGCCCCTCGCCCAGGGCCTGATCGTCAACATGATCGACCAGCGCATCCAGAAGCTGACACCCGAATTCTCCACCTACACCATCGCCAAGATGGGTCTCTGGGCCCTGACCCAGACCGCCGCCCAATGCCTTGCCCCCCACATCCGCGTCAACGCCATCGGCCCCGGGCCCACCCTCAAGGGCGCCCGCCAGACCGAGGACCACTTCGCCCGCCAGCGCGCCGCCACTGTCCTGCAGCGCGGCGCAAACCCGCAGGACATCACCGCCGCGCTGGGGTTTTTCCTCGATAGCCCGGGGGTTACCGGCCAGTTCGTCGCGGTCGACGGCGGCCAGCATCTGGGCTGGAAGACCCCCGACGTTCTGGGTGTGGAATAGCCCGTTCCGGCGGGCGGCGTGACAAGTTGTCCACTTCTTAAGACATCGTCACGTGTCCGTCATAATTGCCGTGGGATTTCAGGGATTTGCAGCGAAGAAGAAAATCTTTTCAACGATTTCAACGACTTCCAAAAGTGCCTAATTTTTAGGCAACCCCACGAACCGGGCCGAAAACAAGGAAAATTCCGCACTCTCGAAAACTTCTCCGCAAAGTTATCCCCAGAAACGGGGGACAGCTTTCCTCTTGCCTCTCCCCCCTGATGGTGGCAGCCGGAACCGAGAATCGACATAGTGTAAACCATGGACCAGAAACCCCGCACCGGACATGAGGTGATCCAGGATTACCTGAAGACGCTCGACGGCTCGCCTGGCGTCTACCGGATGCTGAACGCGGCCTCCGAGGTGCTCTATGTCGGCAAGGCGCGCAACCTCAAGGCGCGGGTCACCAACTACGCCCGCCCCTCGGGCCATTCCGGCCGCATCGCCCGGATGATCCACGAAACCGCCTCGATGATGTTCCTCACGACGCGGACAGAGCTGGAGGCGCTGCTCCTCGAACAGAACCTCATCAAGCAGCTGAAGCCGCGCTACAATGTGCTTCTGCGCGACGACAAGTCATTCCCGAACATCCTCATCTCCGACGAACACCCCTTCCCGCAGATCAAGAAGCACCGCGGCAAGAAGTCCGAGAAAGGCGCCTACTTCGGCCCCTTCGCCTCTGCCGGTGCCGTCAACCGCACCCTGAACCAGCTGCAGAAGGTCTTCCTATTGCGGAACTGCTCGGACTCCATGTTCGAATCCCGCACCCGCCCCTGCCTGCAATACCAGATCAAACGGTGCAGCGCGCCATGCGTGCAGAAGATCACCGCCGAGGGCTACGCGGGCCTGGTCGACGACGCCAAACGCTTCCTCGAAGGCAAGACCACCTCGGTCCAGGCCGACCTCGCGAAAGCGATGACCGAGGCCGCCGAAGCGATGGAATTCGAACGCGCCGCCGCGCTTCGCGACCGGATCAAGGCCTTGACCCAGGTCCAACAGTCCCAAGGCATCAACCCGCAAGGCGTGACCGAGGCTGACGTCGTCGCCCTCCACCTTGAACACGGCCAGGCCTGCGTCCAGGTCTTCTTCATCCGCGCCAACCAGTCCTGGGGCAACCGCGATT
>JBJTSJ010000498.1:0-17269 GCA_046076605.1 Tabrizicola sp. | reverse complement strand
CAACCCTGGTCCCGTCGTAGAGGATTTGTCTGCAGTCCGGTTGCGGCCAAGGCGAGTCACCGTCATAAAGTAAGATATGGCAAACTCGGATGAGGAACTGACAGTCGCCCAGTGGCTTGGCCGCGCACTTGACCGTGGGCTCTTGCCCGCGGGCGGTCCGGCGGAGGCTGCAGAACGCCTGATCGAACGGCTGGAGCGTCCCGCCCGCATCGCGCTTCTGGGCCTGCCCGGGTCGGGCAAATCCTCGATCCTGAACCTGCTGGTCGGCACCATTGTGGTCCCCGAGACCCTGCGGCTGCCGACGATCGTCGTCCAGCACGGCGAAACCGCGCGGATGATCTGCACGCTGACCGATGGCAGCACCAAGATCCTGCCGGGCAGCGACCTGGCCGAAGTGCTGCCCTTGGCCCCGGCGCTGGTCACGCTGGAGATGAACCTGCCGGCGCTGAAGGTGATCAGCCTGTTGGAAGTGTCGGTCGGCCCGATGGAGGCCGAGCAGAAGCGCGCGGCGAACTGGGCCAGCAAGCGCGCGGACATCGTGATCTGGTGCACGACGTCCTACCTGCCGAAAGAACAGCTGGTCTGGGAAAGCCTGCCCGACTCGGTCAAGGACAACAGTTTCATGTTCCTGACCAAGGTCGACCTTCTGGGCAGCCGGCAGTCGGCCGCGGCGATGCATGACCGGGTCGAACTGCGCGCAGGCGAGGAATTCCGGCAGATCCTGTCGATCTCGGCCAAGGAAGCGCGGGCTGCGGTGCCGCCGGGCGGGCCGGTGAACCGGGAGTTGTTCCGCGACAGCGGCGCGGCAGCTGTGATCGCGGCGATCAAGACGCGGGTCCAGTCGGGTCGACGGGCGGACATGGACACGGCAGAACTGCTGCTGGCCCGCCATGTCGAGGCGGCCGAACTGGTCGCGCGGCGCTTTGCCGAGCCCGGAGAGGCCACTGAAGCCGCCGACACCTGGACACCGCCCCCCGAGCCGGACGCAACCGCAGCCCGAAGCGAAGCCGAACTGGCCGAAGCACAGGAAGTGGAGGAGCTGGTCGAAGCAGACGGCGAAGACGACACGACCGACTTCGCAGAGGCAGCGGAAGAGGATCCGGAAGTCGAGGCGGAAGCGCCCGAGCCGGAAGCTGAAGCCGAGCCGGAGCTTCAGGCGTTCCTTGACGCAGAACCCGAAGCCGTGCCTGAACCAGAGCCAGAGGTTGCGCCAGTCAGCGTGGACCCGGTGCCAGCGGCTGCGGCCGAGCCCGCCCAGCCGGAAAGCCGGCGGCGGTTTGCCGACCGGATCAAGCGGGTGGCGGGCGAAAGCGATCCGGTCGCGACCCCGTTGGTCCCCCTGCGGACGACCTGGAAATCCAAGGCCGAGATGGAGGCCCCGCCCGAACCGGCCCCCGAACCTCCGCCCCGCCCGGCAGAGCCCGTGCGGCGGCCAAGACCCAGTGCGCAGCCGACGGCGGAAGCAGCCCCGGTGATCGCGCCGCCGGACATCCCGGACCTGCCCGAGGAACCTCTGCCCGAAGTCGTTCCGGAAGAGCCCATCCGGCCCCGCGAACGGTTGCCGCGTGCGGTGACCCCGCGTCCGGAACGCGCGATCGAGGTCCCAGCCAGCGAAGACCCGGTGGCGCGGCGACGCGACCCCTTGGCGGAAGAGCCGGAAGAAACCGGGACCGAACGGCGCAAACTGTTCGGTGCGGCGCGTCCGGCCCCGGCAGGCCTGACACGCGGCTCGCCGCTGCCCGATCTGTCGGCCCTGCGCGCCCGCCCCGAGGAGATGGTCGGGGATGGCGACGGCGCGTTGCCGGACCTGGAGGACGAGGACGACAGCGACATACCGGAGGTCGCCGAAGACCTGGCCGCTGAGGCCGTGGAACTGGTTGAGGATGTCGCCGAAGCGGCAGAGCCCGATTTCGTCGAGGACGACGCACCGGAGCCTGTGCCGGAGCCAGAACCGGAAACGGACCCCGCGCCCGCGCCCGCCGCACCGATCGAGCGTCCCAGTCTGTTCAAGCGGGAACCGCGCCCGCGCCCTGCCGAACCAGCAGCCCCGCCACGCGAAGAGCGCGTGCCGCCCGAGGAACGCAGGCCGCGTGAGGCGCCGGTCCAGCGGCTGCCGGCCACGGCCCGGGCTGCGGCCCCGGCGGCCCCCGCCGCCCCGGCGCTGGATGAGGCCATGTTCTCGCCCATGGCGATCATGCGACGGGATCAGCAGGCCGCAAGTGACCAGCCCGCCCCGCGCCGGGAACGCCCGCGGATCGCAGCACGCGCCGTCCCGGCCAGCCCGCCACCTGCCGCCGCCCCGGCCCTGGACATCGGCGCGGATGGTGGTCTTGCCGAAGAGGCAATTGCGATGATAAAGGCACGCGCGGCCGCACTGGAGAGCGAGATCGACTTTGACGCGAAGGTGCCGGTCGACCTGATTCTGGAGCACACGCGCGAGACGGGCGAACAGGTGATGGCAGTCGTGTCACAGGGCCGGTCAGACGCGATGCGCCGAATCAACAGCGACCTTGGTGAGGTACTGGACCACATCATGTTGATGCAGTTGGAAAAAGGTCACGCCCCCGCAGACGACGCGTTGACCATGCTCTTGCAACTTAGACGCGAACTGGAAACATTGCGCGCTGTGTGAGGCCATTGTGAGCGTAGAATCGCCAAGAATGTGCCCAATTGGGACCACTTTCCCAACTTATGACACGATTGCGGGGACTCGTGTCGAATAGTGCTCGAACTAGGCGGTACTGGCCCGCAATTATGAGGTGAACATGGGACTCGGTGCGGTTGCAGAGAACGAGGACGATCAGGACGGCATGATCGCTCAGGAGCCGGAAGTCGCGCTGAAACGCAACTTCCCCGGCCTTGGTCGTATTGCCGATTCGATCAAGCAGTTCGAGGACGTGCTGCGCGACTTTGTCACGATGGCCGACCCGGACACGTCAAAGAAGGTGACCCGGATCATGGGTCAGGTGCGCGAGGTTGAACCCTCGGTCACCGTGATCGGCCAGATCAAGGCAGGGAAAACGTCGCTGCTGAATGCGATGATCGGTGCGCCCGGGCTGTTGCCGACGGACGTGAACCCCTGGACTTCGGTTGTCACCTCGCTGCACATCAACACGCCCTCGCCCGAGCTGAACGTGCGGGCGAAATTCAAGTTCTTCGACAACGCCGAATGGGAAAAGCTGGTGTCGAACGGCGGCCGGATCGGCCAGCTGGCGGCCCGCGCCGGGGCGGATGACGAGCTGGAGAAGCTCCGTCTGCAGGTCGTGCAGATGCGCGACAAGGCACAGGCACGCCTGGGCCGCAAGTTCGAGATGCTGCTGGGGACCGAGCACCGCTACGGAACGGTCGATGACGCGCTTCTGCGCCGCTATGTCTGCGTCGGCGATGAGGAATCCGGTGGCGCCGAAGCGGGCCGGTTCACCGACATCACCAAGTCGGCAGACCTGTATATCGAGCGCGAAGATTTCCCGATCATCATGTGCATCCGGGACACCCCCGGCGTGAACGACACGTTCATGATGCGCGAGCAGATCACGATCAACGCGGTCCGCGACAGCCGGTCCTGTATCGTCGTCCTGTCGGCGCACCAGGCGCTGACCACGATGGACATGGCGCTGATCCGCCTGATCGCGCACCGGCAAAGCCGCGAAATCATCATCTTCGTCAACCGGATCGACGAACTGCCCGACCCGGCCAGCCAGGTTCCGGAAATCCACCGGTCCATCCTGGGGACGCTGGAAAAGAACAACGCGCCGCCGGATGTCGACATCATCTACGGCTCGGCCCATTGGGCGAACGCGGTCCTGGAAGGCAAGATCGACGAGATGACCGACGACTCGACCGAGTCGGCGATCAACTGGACCCGCGCCGCCTTTGCCGACAAGATGTCGGAATGGACGGCGGAACAGCTGGTCTGGCATGCCTCGGGCGTGCCGGCGCTTCTGGATGCGCTTGGGCAGCGGATGTACGAAGGCCCGGTCCGCGAGGCGCTGCAGAAGTCGTCGCGTCAGGCGCTGAACCTGGCGCAGTCGCTGGACGTGGTGGACCAGGTCCGCATCCTGGAATCGGATGGTCAGCTGAACCGCACGATGACGCCGCAGCAGCTGGACGCGGAACTGCGCAAGATCGAGCAGGCGGCGGTCGAGAAGCTGACGCATCTGACGAACAACGTCTGCAAGGATTTCACCAACCGCATCGACCAGAGCTATGAGCGCTTCCTGGACCGCGCCACGAACAGCCTGATCGAGCATCTGCAGACCAATGGCGAGGATGCGACCTGGCACTACAGCCCGCTGGGGCTGCGGATGCTTCTGTCGTCCAGCTATCAGGTCGTGTTGAAGAAGATGCACGGCATCGCGGCCGAGGTGAACAACGAGACGGCGCTGCATATCGCAGAGCTTTATGGCAAGACCTTCTCGATCACCGTCGAGGGCTTCAAGATCGAGACGCCGGTGGTGTCCTACATCCCGCCACCGATCAACCTGGGCCAGACCATCGCGCTGGACCTGCAGGTCGGTTGGTGGAAGGGCTGGTGGCAGCGCCGCCGGGGCTACAAGGCCTTTGCGCAGGATTTCAACAAGCTGATCCGCGCCGAAACCGACCCGATCATCAACGACCTGAAGACGATCCAGATCGGCCTGTTCCGCGAACGGACCCAGAACACGCTGCGCGACTTCCTGCAGGAACAGCGCGAGCTTCTGATGAGCGCCCTGGCTTCTTCCGAGATTTCGATGGAAGAGATGAAGGAACTGTTTGGTGTGAACGCCTGGGAAGATCGGCAGGAATGCCTCGCCTCGATCATGGACGAGCTGGCGATTTATGCTGACTAGGTGCGTAAGGGGTACGAAAGGACCTGAGTTATGCCACTGACCCGCAAACCACGCATCGCCATCATGGGCGAATTCAGCTCGGGGAAAAGCACGCTTTGCAACGTGCTGATGGGGGCACGGCCACTTCTTGAGAAGGTGACGGCAACCCAACTTCCGCCGGTCTGGCTGAGCTATGGCCCGGATGACGCCTATACCCAAGGCTTGGACGGACACGCCTATGATCTGGACCTGGCCGAGCTGGAGCAGGTCAGCCTGGAGACGACCGAGCACGTCCGCATCTTCATGAAAAGCGATATCCTGCGGTATTGCGATCTGATCGACATGCCGGGGATTTCCGACCCCTCGATGTCCTCGGAAGTCTGGGAGCGGATGGCCTATCTGGCCGATGGCGTCCTTTGGTGCACCCACGCGACACAGGCCTGGCGCCAGTCGGAATCGGGCGTCTGGTCGACCTTCCCGCAGGAAATGCGGCGGAACAGCCTGCTGCTGGTGACGCGCTTCGACAAGATCGTCGGCGAAAAGGACCGCGCCAAGGTGGTCAAGCGGGTCGAGCAGGAAACCGAGGATTTGTTCGCCCAGGTCTTCCCGGTGTCGCTGCTGCAGGCGATGCGGGCGGGCGATGACGAGGCCAAGTGGATCGAAAGCGGTGCCGACACTTTCACCAAGGCGCTATTCGAGATGATCCACCGGATCGTCGACGAGGGCGACCCCGAACCGGGCGACGCGGGCAAGCCGGCGATCACTCCGGACCCGGCCGAGGAAACCGAAGTCGGGCAGAGCCTGATTGCCCAGACCTTTGAGCGTCTGATGGAGATCCGCAACACGCCGGTCATCAAGATCCAGCCGCGCCGGGTCGAGGCCAAGACCGAGCGGCTTTTGCGCACGGAACGGCCGACCGCGGAATCCGGTCCGACTCTGGTGACCTTTGCCGACAACATTGTCGGCACCGGCGACGGGATGCCGGTCGGACGCCTGAAGACGTCGTAACGCAGAAGGAAAGTCGGATTGGGTGTCGCAGAAGGCCTTGGGGCGGTAGTGAAGGCCTTTCCGCAGGCGCGTCTTGTGGCATTCGCCGACCTGTCCTCACGCATGATCCTGACCAGCGCCGGACCGATGAGCACGACGCAGGAACATCTGGACCGGCTGTGCAACCAGGCCCGCACCTGTTTCGACGACCCGCTGTTTGCCCTGTCGGTCGAGGCCTTCGGCGAACCGCATACGGCCGTGGTGATGGGGCCGTCGAACCTGCGTCTGTTCATGCGGTCCGAGACCGAGCCTGCCGATGCCTTTTGCTGCATCTGCGATCCCGGCATTGACCTTCCCGCGTTTGTGGCGAAAATCCGCGAGACGCTGGAAGGCATTTCCCATGGCGGGTGATGCGCGTGGGTGACTGGGGCCGAAGAAACCGTTGAACAAGGGCAGCGTTCCAATCCTTGCTCGTCTGCGCAGCTTGCAGGCGGATATTCTGGTGCATCCCGGCGGAACCCGAATTCTTGCCCAATCGAACGATCGCAATCCCGTGGCCCAGCTATTGCGCGCGATGAACGAGACGATGCTGGGCCGGTCGCTGGAATTCCGGTCCTCGTCGGGCGCCTCGATCACGCTGGACGTTGCCGGCCGCCGGGTGCTGCGGCTGACCGCCAGCCTGGGCGTGCCGGGGGCAGAGGCCTGCCTGGGCGCCCCGGCGCTTGAGGACGAACACAAGGACGACCTGATTAAGCTGATGCAGGCCGTGGCTGTCCCCCGGCAAGAGTTGCGCGTCATCTCGGGCCCGATCGGGCGCGGAGCCGACGAGGTCAGCGTCGGCCTTCCGGTCGCGCTTCTGGCAGATCTTCTGCTGGTCGAACTGAACGAGACCGAGACCGAGGAGCCCCTGCCCAAGGAAGAGGCAGCGCCGGTCGTCGTGCACGAGGCGGCCAAGGTCCAACTGGCTGGCAAGGGCATCCGCGACTTTGCCGACGGGGTTGGCCCGACGCTGATCGCCTGGTTGGTGCGGGGCGGCGATCAGGACGGCATGAGCTTCGGTCCCGAAGAGATGGTGTCGCACCTGCAAGGCTTTCTGGATGACGAAGCCGAGGCCGTGGTGCTGCAGCTTGATCTGTTGTCGGCCCAGCCCGGTGATCCGATCTGCCTGATGCTGGGCGCCACGCTGATCGAGGGCCACAGCATCATCTGCGCACGAGTGGAGGCTGCCCTGCTTTTGGGCGTGACAGATGGCGACGGCACGCCTTCGGCACTGGCGGCCTGGAACGCTCTTCTGCACTGACCCTGATTGATAGGCGAACCTTTGCCGACCAGGGAGAAAACGCCAATAGCTCCCCGTACTAAGGGACTGAAAAGTGATACCATTTCGCATGTAGTAGAGAGTGCAGAATGGCCGAAAACTCTAGCACCAGCCCCGCAACTGGTGGCAACACGACCATCACCGGGACTACCGGAGTGGACTCGCTGTCAGGTGGTGGAGGGTCGGACACCATCATTGGTGGAAGCGGCGCAGACCGCCTTTCTGGTGACGCGCCCCTGCAAGGCCAATGGCAGTACAGCGTCTATGATCGCGATTTCACTTCCGCCAACAACCAGACCCAGTTCATTACGTCCGGCACCCTGATCGGGACGGGTTATGTCGACGACTTCGGCGTCCGGGCCTTGCGGAACACACTGGGCGGGACTGCTGCAGGCAATGATCGCAACGACTATGGTGTGGTTTATCGGTCGAACCTTGGGATCAGCACCACCGGTACCTACACCTTTTCAACGACCTCCGACGATGGTTCCCGGATCATCATCCGGGATTCCTCAGGCAACGTCGTCTTCAACCTCGACAATGACTTTCATCAGCCACCGACGACCCGAAGCGCATCGGTGACGCTGACAGGCGGCCAGACCTACACGATCGAGGTCTATTTCTGGGAAAACCTTGGGGGCGACAGCCTGTCGGGCACCATCGCCGGTCCGGGGTTCGCCGCAATCGACCTTGCGACCGCGCCGCAGATCCTGGTGCCGCCCACCGCGCCGGGCCATGTTGACGGAAACGACAGCATCCTGGGGGAGGCGGGCAACGACACGATCACTGGCGGCGGTGGCAACGATCAGCTTTACGGCGGAGCGGACGATGACTCGATCCTGGGCGAGGCCGGGCTTGACTCGATCTATGGCGGGGACGGATCCGACCGGCTGTTCGGTGGCACGGAAGACGACCTGATCTACGGCGGCGCGGCCAGCGACACCATCGACGGCGGCACGGGTGCTGACATTCTGTACGGCGACGATGGCGACGACAGCGTCCTTGGCGACATTGGCAACGACACCCTGTTCGGCGGGATCGGGAACGACCAGCTTTACGGTGGGGCGGACAGCGATTCGATCCTGGGCGATGCCGGGCTTGACACGATCTATGGCGGGGACGGCACCGACCGGCTGTTCGGCGGCACGGAAAACGACCTGATCTACGGCGGCGCGGCCAGCGACACCATCGACGGCGGCGTTGCCAACGACCTGCTCAATGGCGACGACGGCGACGATAGCATCCTTGGCGATGCAGGCAATGACAGGCTGTACGGCGGAATCGGCAACGACCAGCTTTATGGCGGGGCCAACGACGACTTTCAGTTCGGGGACGCCGGTGATGACATCCTGCTTGGTGGGGCCGGAGCCGACAGTCTGTTTGGCGGAGCCGACCGCGACAGGTTTGTCTTTCTCGATGGCGACTTTTCAGTCGGAGACACGGTCGACGGTGGCGACACGGGCGACGACTTCGATACGCTTGATCTCTCTGGCTATGGCTGGGCGCGGACCGACTTCACCTACACGTCGCCGGACAGGGAAGACGGCTTTGTCGACTTCTTCGACGCTGCAGGGGGTTACCTTGGCCGGATGTTCTTCGTCGACATCGAGGCGGTCATCCCGTGTTTTGCTGCGGAGACGTTGATCGACACGCCCGACGGCCCGCGTCCCATCGAAGCCATTTGCCCCGGCGATCTGGTCCTGACGCGGGACGACGGTCCGCAGGTGGTCAGCTGGGTCGGTCATCGCAGCCTGGGTCTGGCCGACCTGCTTGAAAGTCCTGCCTTGCAGCCGGTCGAACTTGCGCCTGGTGCTCTTGGCCCGATGGAGCCGGACCGGCCGCTGCGCCTGTCGCCGCAGCACCGCATCCTGATGACGGGGGCCCGGTGCGAGTTGCTGTTCGGCGAGGACGAAGTCTTGGTGCCCGCCGTGCATCTTGCCGGTCGGCCCGGCATACGAAAGGTGCTTGCACCGGTGACCTATGTCCACCTGATGTTCGACCGCCACCAGATCGTTCGGACAAGCGGGGTCTGGAGCGAAAGCTTCCAGCCGGGCCAAATGGTCGTAAGCGCGATGCCCGATCCGCAACGGGAAGAGATATTCCGCCTTTTCCCGCAGCTTGTATCAGGGGCCGACTATCCGGCGGCACGCGTGACCCTGAAGGCCTATGAGGCCCGCGTCTTGGCCGTGGAAATGTGACCGAACCGCGGAAGTTCCCTAAAACCCAATCGGTTAACAGGACGTAAGGGCTGTTCCTGCTATTGATGATCCCGGGTGTAAGACTTGGGTGATGTGGGATGGCAGCGCAAAGCAACGCGGCGCCAGTCATCATCAAACGGAAGAAAGTGGTTGCTGGCGGGGGTCACCATGGTGGGGCCTGGAAAGTCGCCTATGCCGACTTCGTGACCGCCATGATGGCGTTCTTCCTTTTGATGTGGCTGCTGAACGCGACGACGGAAAAGCAACGGAAGGGGATCTCGGATTACTTCAATCCGACGATCCCGGTGAACCGCATTTCGGGCGGCGGCGATGGCGCCTTTGGCGGCAACAGCGTCTTTGCCGAAGAGACGATGGCCTACACCGGCACCGGGGCGATGGAACGCAAATCCGCCGCCGCTTCGGCGGATCAGGATGGCGAGAATGCGGGCAGGGGCGCGGCCGGCGAAGGGCGTGCGCAATCCGAACTTGAGGACATCGAAAAGGCGCTTCTGGCCCGGGGTGGCGAAAGCAACACGATGGAGCAGCTATTGCGCCATGTGGTGACGAAGGTGACCGACGAAGGGCTGGTGATCGAGTTGTTCGATCTGCCCGGCGCGCCCCTGTTCACCCCCGAGACCGAGAAGCCCACTTCCGTCGCACTGGCGCTTACCGATCTTCTGGCCGAGGTCCTGAACCTGACCGCCAACGAGATCGCCGTCAGCGGGCATCTGCGCGCCCATCCGGTGACGCTGATCGACAATCCGGTCTGGGACCTTTCGGCACTGCGCGCACAGGAGACCCGCAAGATGCTTGAGGCTGCGGGGATCGACCCGGCCCGGGTGCAGCGCATTTCCGGCTTTGCCGACCGCAAGCCTGCAGTGGCCGACCCGGCGGCGGAACGCAACAACCGGATCGAGGTGATCCTCTTGCGCCGCGACCGATAATCCTTCGACTTTTAACTGTTAGGGCGCTGTTAAGCGGACTGGGTGCAGCTTGGCCGGAACGAAGGGCGAAGCAGCAGAAAGGCGCTTTCCATGACGATTTCCTCCTCGCTTAGCGCGGGTGTGGCCGGGCTGAACGCGAATGCCACCCGCCTAGCCTCGATCTCCGACAACATCGCCAACTCAAGCACCTTTGGCTACAAGCGCGCCTCGACCGATTTCACCAGCATGGTGATCACGTCGTCGCGGGGGGCTGGCACCTATTCGGCCGGGGGGGTCCGGGCCTCGACCGTCCGGCTGATCGACGAACGCGGTGACCTGGTGGGCACCGGCAACCCCCTGGACCTGGCAATTGCCGGGCGGGGCATGCTGCCGGTGATCAACGAGGTGTCGCTCGGCAACGCCTTGTCCGACACGCCGCTTCTGATGACGCGGACCGGCAGCTTCCGCACCGATGCCGATGGCGTCCTGAAGACCGACTCGGGTCTGGTACTGCTCGGTTGGCCCGCGAATGCCGATGGCACGATCCCGTCGAACCCGCGCGACACGATTTCCGGGCTGGTGCCGATCGTGATCAACACCAACCAGACCGCAGGCGACCCCACCACCACGATGAACCTGGGCGTGAACCTGCCCGCGACCTATACCGTTGCCGGGTCTACCGCCGTCCCGCCGCCCCTGTCGGTCGAATACTTCGGCAACCTCGGCACGTCGGAATCGCTGCAGGTCAGCTTTGTCCCGGTCGTGCCGGCCACCGGCTCCTCGAACCAGTGGACGATGCAGATCCGCGACAGCGCCGGGGGCGGCACGCTGATCGGCGAGTACAACCTGACCTTCGACGACAGCCGCGGCGCGGGGGGTACGCTGGCCTCGGTGACCGTCGTGTCCGGCGGGGCCTACAACCCGGCCGACGGCACGCTTGCGCTGAACGTCGCCGGCGGACCGATGACAGTCGGGATCGGGCGCCTGGGCGATCCGAACGGATTGACGCAGCTGTCGGACAACTTCGCCCCGGTGTCGATCACCAAGAACGGCTCTCCCGTCGGCAACCTGACCACCATCGAGGTTGACGAGAAAGGCTATGTGAACGCCACCTACGACACCGGCTTTACCCGACGGTTGTTCCAGATCCCGCTGGTCGACGTGCCGAATCCGAACGGGCTGCTGTCCCTGTCGAACCAGACCTACCAGGTCTCGCCGGAATCGGGGTCGTTCTTCCTGTGGGATGCGGGCTCTGGTCCGACCGGCTCGATCCAGGGCTATTCGCGCGAAGGGTCGAAGACCGACGTCGCCGCAGAACTGACCAGCCTGATCCAGACTCAGCGCGCCTATTCGTCGAACGCAAAGGTCATCCAGACCGTCGACGAGATGCTGCAGGAAACCACCAATATCAAACGGTGATAGGCGATGAGCATCACCTCTGCCCTTGCCGGAGCCCTGTCGGGCCTGTCGGCGACCTCGCGGCAGGCAGAGATCCTGTCGTCGAACGTGGCAAACGCCACGACGCCTGGCTATGCCCGGCGGCAGGTTGGGCTTGGCTCTGCCGTGCTGGCGGGGACGGGACAGGGCGTGCAGATCCTCGGCGTGACTCGGGATGTCGACCGGCATCTTCTGGGCGAAAGGCGGATCGCGCAGGCTGGCGGGGGCGACCGCGATGTCCGCGCCGGGTTTCTAAGCCGGCTGGAACAAGCGCTTGGCACGCCGGACAGCGCGGGCTCGCTCGCCGCGCGGCTGGCGGCCTTTGACAGTGCGCTGGTTGAAGCCGCAGGCCGCCCGGAATCGCAGGCCCGGCTGGGGACGATTGCCGCCACGGCAAGGTCGCTGATCGACGGTCTGGCAGCGGCGTCAGACGATATCCAGTCGGCCCGCGCCACCGCCGACCGCCGGATCGGCGAGGAGGTCGGCAAGTTGAACGCGACGCTGGGGCAGTTGCACGAACTGAACGTTGAACTCCGGTCCTTCACCGGGGCCGGGCGCGACGTCTCGGCCCTTCTGGACGAAAGGCAGCGGCTGATCGACGAGGTCGCAGCCATCGTCCCCGTGCGCGAGATTCCGCGCGACCTGAATCAGATCGCTCTTTTCACCCTGGGCGGGGCGCCGCTTTTGGAGGGCTCGCCCTCGGTCATCGGCTTTTCGCCGACCCATACCATCACGCCCGACATGACCCAGGCGCTCGGCGGCCTGTCAGGGATCACGATCAACGGTCGACCCTACGACACCGCCGGTTCGGCAAGCCCGATCCTGGGTGGCACTCTGGGCGCGCTCTTTGCCGTGCGGGACGACCTCGCGGTGTCCGCGCAGGGCAAGCTTGACGCCGTCGCCCGTGACCTTGTCGAACGGTTCTCGGCTGCCGGGGTGGACCCGACGCTGCTGCCGGGCGATCCGGGGCTCTTCACCGATGCGGGCCTGGCCTTCGACCCGCTGAACGAGGTCGGCCTCTCCTCGCGCCTGCGGCTGAACGCGCTGGCCGATCCGGCGCAGGGCGGGGCGCTGTTCCGGCTGCGTGACGGCATGGGCGCGGCGACCGAGGGCCCGCTGGGCAATGGCGCGATCCTGAAGGCCCTGCAGGGCGCCCTGTCTGGCGCGCGGCCGCTCTCCTCCACCGCCTTCACCGCGGGCAACCGCAGCTTCGCGGCGCTGGCCGGAGACCTCATGTCCGACGCCTCGGCCCGGCGACTGTCGGCGCAGTCGGAGCAGACCTTCGCCGCAGCCAAGCTGACCGCGCTGACCGATCTTGAGGCGCAGAACGGCATCGATACCGACCGCGAGATGCAGGAGCTTCTGGTGATCGAGAAGAACTATGCCGCCAACGCCAAGGTCATCCAGGCCGTGGCGGACATGATCGACACCCTGATCAGGCTGGATGGATGATGCGCATATCGGTTGGCGACGCGAGCCTGACGAACATCCTGGCGCGGCAGGGGGCAGACCTGCGCGGCCAGGTCCAGCGTGCCTCGCAAGAGGTTGCAAGCGGCAAACACGCCGACATCGGGCTGGCGCTGCGCGGGGATTACTCGCGGGTCCTGGCGGTCGATGCCAGCCTGTCGCGGCTGGCGGCCTTCAAGGCGACGGCAACCGACGCGGCCTTCCACACCGCCGCGCAGCAGTCGGCGATCCGCGGGTTGTCGCAATTGGCCAGCGGGATCTCGACTCAGCTGATGGGCGCGCGCGACGTGTCGACACCAGCGCAGATCAACACTCTCGCCTCGGACACGCGCGGGCGGCTTGGTTCGGCCATCGGGCTTTTGAACACGCAGGCTTCGGGGCGCGCGATCTTTGCCGGGCAGGCGACAGATAGCGTACCGTTGGGGACGGCCGATGACATGCTGGCCGCCCTTGAGACGGCGGCGGTGGGGGCGACAACTGCGGCGCAGGTTTCAGCAGCCGTGACCACCTGGTTCGCCGACCCCTTGGGCTATGGCGCTTTCTATCAGGGCGGCGCGGCGTTGAGCGGCGCCCCAATCGCGCCCGGCGAGACGGCGGATCTTTCGACCACCGCGATGGACCCGGCGATCCGCGACACACTGGCGGGTCTTGCGACGGCGGCGCTTTTGGACCGGGGCATCCTGGCCGGCAACACCGAGGAACGCGCGCGTCTGGCCGCCACCGCCGGGCAAAGCTTGACCCGCAGCGAGGAGGACCGCATCACGCTGTCCGCCCGCATCGGCACGGTCGAGGCGCAGATCGAATCCGCCCGGACCCGCAACTCGGCCGAGGAAACCTCGCTGGGCATCCTGCGGTCCGACATCGGCTCGGTCGATCCTTATGAGGCCGCGACCCGGCTGGAGACCCTTCGGGCGCAGCTTGAATCGCTCTACCTCGTCACCGCCCGCGTCTCGCGTCTCAGCCTTACGGAGTACATCCGATGATCCGCCTGTTTCTGGCCCTCTTGTTCCTCGCCACATCGGTCGCGGCCGAGCCGATCCGCATCAAGGATCTGGTCGAGTTCGACGGGGTCCGCGGCAACGACCTGGTGGGCTACGGGTTGGTGGTGGGCCTGAACGGCACCGGCGACGGCTTGCGCAACGCGCCCTTCACCGAAGAGATCATGGCCAACCTGCTGGAGCGGCTGGGGGCCAATGTCACGGGCGAGGAGTTCCGGCCGAAGAACGTCGCGGCGGTCTTCGTGACGGCGCAGCTGCCGCCCTTTGCCCGGGCGGGGGGGCGGATCGACGTGACCGTCTCGGCCATCGGGGACGCGAAAAGCCTGTTGGGCGGGACGCTGGTGATGACGCCCTTGAACGGGGCGGACGGGCAGATCTATGCGGTGGCGCAGGGCACGATCATCGCGGGCGGGGTCTCGGCCGAGGGGCAAGGCGCGAAGGTGACGCAGGGCGTGCCCACGGCGGGGGTGATCCCCTCGGGCGCGCGAGTGGAGCGGGAGGTGGAGTTCGATTTCGCCGGGCTGCCCGTGTTGCGGCTGGCGCTGAAATCGGCGGACTTCACCACGGCGGAACGGATCGAGCGGGCGGTGAATGCCGAATTCGGCGCGCGCGTCGCACTCATGCAGGATGCCGGGACCGTAGCGGTCGATATCGGGGCGACGGGCATGGGCTCGCCCGCGCATGTGTTGGCACGGCTGGAAGGTATCCTCGTGGAACCCGAGACGCGGGCGCGGGTGGTGGTGGACCAGCGGTCGGGTACGATCGTGATGGGGGCCGACGTGCGGATCAGCCGGGTCGCGGTGGCGCAGGGCAACCTGACGCTGCGGGTCGAGGAGAGCCCGCTGGTGGTCCAGCCGAACCCGTTCGCCGAGGGGGAGACGGTCGTCGTCCCCCGGTCGAGTGCCGAAATTGCCAAGGACGGGACGGGGCTGGCCGAGATCCGCGGCGGGACCGACCTGGCCGAGGTGGTGGCCGGCCTGAACGCGCTGGGGGTGGCGCCGCACGACATGATCGACATCCTGAAAAGCATCAACGCCGCCGGTGCCCTGCATGCGGAGTTCGTGGTCAACTGAGGGCCCGTCCGGTGTGGACAAGATTCGGGGCCCTGTGAAAACAAGGGCTTGGATGTGGGCCGTCAGGATTTCTCTGCCTTGATGAGGGGGCCACTCATGCGGATGCGGCGCCCCCTCACCCTGGCCCTCTCCCCCGGGGGAGAGGGAACGCGGGTGGTTGGCGGTGGCTCCTCGTCCCGAAGCCCGAAAGAGACACGCCCGGAAAGCCCGCGAGCAAAGTGCCAGCGAAGCTTGGGACCCGACGTGAAGGGGCGGCATCCCGCTTGCCTTGCCTGCGATGAACCGCCAAGGAACCCGCAACTGGCGGGAACGCAGGCGCCGTCTTTACCCCGGACATGGGCGCCCCGGCAGCGAGGAGGAAACGCAGTGCCCCGACGAGCGGTCCGATGCAGGGGCGGGAGGGCCGCAGTTGACCCTTCGGGGCAGGGGGCGTAATCCGGGGAAGACCCAAGAAAGAGCACCGAATTGGCCATCCACCTGCACCAGAACGACCTTCCCGACGAGCTGAGCCTTGGCCCTGTCGTCGCCATCGACACCGAGACGATGGGGCTTGACCCCCGCCGTGACCGGCTGTGTGTTGTGCAGCTGTCCGATGGCAACGGCGATGCCCATCTGGTGCAGATCGCCAAGAGCCAGACCCGCGCGCCGAACCTGGAACGGTTGCTGACCGACCCGGCGACGCTGAAGCTGTTCCACTTCGGCCGCTTTGACATCGCCGCGCTGAAACAGGCCTTTGGCGTTACCACCGCGCCCGTGTGGTGCACCAAGATCGCCTCGAAACTGATCCGCACCTTCACCGACCGGCACGGGCTGAAGTACCTCTTGGCCGACCTCGTGGGCGTTGATGTCTCGAAACAGCAGCAGACCAGCGACTGGGGCTCGGTGCAATTGACCGACGCGCAGAAGGAATACGCGGCTTCGGACGTGTTGTACCTGCACCAGCTGAAGGCCGAACTGGAAGCCCGCCTGATCCGTGAGGACCGGCTGGAGCTGGCAGAGCGCCTGTTCGCCTTCCTGCCGACCCGGGCGGAACTCGACCTTCTGGGCTGGGAAGATACCAATGACATCTTCCTCCACTGACCTGCTTGCCACCGGCCGCCGAGTGATCCGGCGCGAAGCGGGGGCGCTCGACGTGCTGGCCGGGGCGCTGGATGACCACTTCTCGCGCGCCGTCAGCCTGCTGATGGAGGCCAAGGGACGGGTCATCGTGTCCGGCATGGGCAAGTCGGGCCATATCGCGCGGAAGATCGCGGCGACCTTTGCCTCGACCGGCACGCCCGCGCATTTCGTCCATCCGGCCGAGGCGAGCCATGGCGATCTGGGCATGGTGGCCGGGGGCGATGTACTGCTGGTGCTGTCGAACTCGGGCGAGACGCCGGAACTGGCGGACCTTCTGGCCCATGCCAAACGCTTCGGCATTCCGATGATCGGGATCAGCAGCCGCGACGGGTCGACCGTGATGCGTCAGGTGACGGTGGGGCTTCTCCTGCCGGATGTGCCCGAGGCCTGCGAAAAGGGGATCGTGCCCACCACCTCGACCACGATGACGCTTGCCTTGGGCGATGCACTGGCCGTGGCGCTGATGGAACACCGGGCCTTCACGCCGGACCATTTCCGCATGTTCCACCCTGGCGGAAAGCTGGGCGCGCGGCTGCTGAAGGTGCAGGACCTGATGCATGATGCCCCGCCGTTGGTCGATGCGGGCCTCGCGATGGGTGAGGTGCTGGTCGAGATCACCAAGCGCGGCTTTGGTGTCGTCGGGGTCACGGATGGACAGGGTGATCTGGTGGGGATCATCACCGACGGCGACCTGCGGCGGCATCTGGAAGGGCTGATGCTGCACACCGCGGGCGAGGTGATGACGGCCAACCCGCGCACCATCGGCCCCGAGGCGCTGGCGGGTGAGGCGCTGGCCCTGATGAACGACCGCAAGATCACCTGCCTGCTGGTCACCGCCCCGGACAGCCGCAAGGCGATTGGAATCCTGCACGTACATGACAGCCTGCGCGCCGGTGTCGCGTGACGATGGCACGGGCCGACACGCATACGCGGATTGTGGG